>JANNOT010000486.1:0-9166 GCA_031399375.1 Paraoceanicella sp. | reverse complement strand
CGCTCGACCGCACGCTGTCCGAGCCACTGGCGATCCACGGCATCGGCGACCGCGGGACCAGGGTCGCCCGCGCGCTGGCCGATGTCGGCCTCGACCCCGCGTTCCGCTTCCGCTTTCCCCACCAGCTTTCGGGCGGACAGCGCCAGCGCGTCGCCATCGCGCGCGCGCTGATGCTGGAGCCGCGGATCCTCCTGCTCGACGAGCCGACCTCCGCCCTCGACGCCTCGGTCCAGGCCGAGGCACTGAACCTGCTGTCGCGCCTCAGGGCAGAGCGGGGCCTGACCTTCCTCATGGTCTCGCACGACCTCGCCGTGATCGACCACATGTGCGACCGGCTCCTGGTCATGCAGCACGGGCGGGCGGTGGAGGAGCTGGACCGCGACGCCCTGGCCGGCGGACGGATGCAGGCCGACTATACGCGTGCGTTGTTTTCGGCCAGTGCGGACCGGATGCTGGTCCCGGGCTAGAACCGGGCGAGGTTCCGTGGTCTTCTCACCCCAGGTCCAGAGGATTCCATGATCTGCATCTTCGTCCAGCTCCGCTGCATCCCCGGTCGCACCTACGAGGTCGCCGACGAGGTCTACCGGCGCGAGATCGTGTCCGAGCTCTACTCGACCTCCGGCGACTGGGACCTTCTGGCCAAGGTCTACCTGCCCAGGGAGGCCGACGTGGGCAAGTGGATCAACGACAACATCGCCAACATCCCCGGCATCAGCCGGTCATTGACCACGCTGACCTTCAAGGCGTTCTGATGGCGGACACGCCCCAGACCGATTTCCGCGACCGGATGTCCTATGGCGACTACCTGCACCTCGACCGGGTGCTCGGCGCACAGGCGCCGCTCAGCGATGCCCATGACGAGATGCTGTTCATCATCCAGCACCAGACCTCCGAGCTCTGGATGCGGCTCGCCATCCACGAGCTGGAGGCGGCGCGGGCGGCGATCGCGGCGGATCTGCTGCAACCGGCGGCAAAGATCCTGACGCGGGTCGCACGGATCTTCGAGCAGCTCAACGGGGCCTGGGACGTGCTGCGCACCATGACGCCGTCGGAATACACCCAGTTCCGCGGTGCGCTTGGCCAGTCTTCGGGCTTCCAGTCGGCGCAATACCGGCGGATCGAGTTCATCCTGGGCAATCGCAACCCCGCGATGCTGGAGCCCCACGCCCATGTGCCGGACGTACAGGCGGCCCTGGCGGCGGAGCTTGCGCGCCCCAGCCTCTACGACGTGGCGCTGGCCCGGCTAGGGCGCTCGGGCCTGCCGGTGCCCGCGCCGCGAAGCGCGTGCGACATGCCGCACCAGCCCGATCCCGCGATCATCGAGGCCTGGCGGCAGGTCTATGCCGATCCTGCCGCGCACTGGGCGAATTACGAGCTCGCCGAGAAGCTGGTGGATCTCGAGGACTACTTCCGCCGCTGGCGCTTCAACCACGTGACCACGGTGGAACGGATCATCGGGCTGAAGCGGGGCACGGGCGGGACTGCGGGGGTCGCCTACCTGCGCCGGATGCTGGAGGTGGAGCTCTTTCCCGACCTCTGGCGGCTGCGCACGGCGCTTTAGCCCTCGGCCAGCGCCCGGGGGATCGGGCCGCGGGCGACGAGGAGCGCGGGGAGGGCCGCGAGCACGGCGCCGACGGCGAGCGTCAGGGCAGCGAGCGACAGCTCGTGCCCCGTCAGCCGGGCTGTGATCGCCATCCCCGTCTCGCCCGCGAAGAGGGTGGAGACGACCTGGGCCGCGATCCAACCCAGCGCAATGCCCAGCGTCACGCCCCCCGCGACCAGGGCAAAGAGATAGACCCAGGTCGCGACCCCGATATAGCCGCGCGGCGCGCCGAGCGCGCGCAGCACGCCGATCTGGCGGCGCTGGAGGCGCATCAGCGCGCTGACCCCGGCGAGGATGGCGAGGATCACGAGCGCCTGGGTCGCGAGGGCGAAGACCTGCATCAGCCGCGCCACATCGCCCAGGTAGCTGTAGAGTTCCACCAGCACCTCGGCCGGAAAGAACGCCTGGGTCGCCGCCGTCCGATAGGTCTGGCGCAGCACGTAGGCCGAGGCGGCGCTATCGGGGCGCACCACGATCGCGGGGATCCCGGGGGTAAAGGCGGGATCGAACGGCGGGCCGAGGCGCGCGGCATCCGGTCCCGCCGGGTCCTTGCCGGTCGCGAGGCCGTGGACGCCCCAGACCTGTTCGACCGGCACGATCACGGCCCCGTCCCAGGGGGTCCCGGTGGGGGGCATGATGCCGACGACCGTCAGCGCCATCCCGTGCGCCTCGCCGTCCGCGCCGGGTCCGTGGCCATGGGCCGGGGCCAGCGTGTCGCCGATGGCGTACCCGGTGGCAGCACCCGCCACCGCCTCGGCCTCGGTCGCCCATATCCGCCCGGTGACGGCGCCACCCAGATGGGCCAGGAACTCCGCCGTCGTGCCGATGACCGGCGTGTCGCCGACGGAGTCGCCGAAGGCGACGGGGGCGGCGAAGGCGACGCGGCGGTTGGCGGCAAGCTCTGCCAGAAGGCTGCCGGGCACCAGCTCCACCGCCAGCGGCCGGGCGAAGATGGCGGCGAGCATCAGGTCCATCCGCCCCCCGGGCGCCCCGATCAGCAGGTCGAACTTGTCTGCGGCATGGGCCGAGGCCTGGCGCAGCGCGCGCTCCTGGGCCGACACACCGATGGCGAGCGCCACCGCGGCCGCGATCAGCAGGGCAAAGAGCAGATTGGCCCCACGGTTGCGGATCAAGTTCGCCCGCACGAGGCCCCAGGGGCTCATGCCGCGACGCCCGGCCGGAAGGCGCCGGGCGAAAGGCGCCCGCGGGTCAGGGTCAGCGCTCCGCCCAGCCGCTCGATCAGCGCAGGGTCGTGGCTGACCGCGATCAGGCTGCGCCCCTCGTCCGAAAGCCCCGCCAGCGCCTCGGCGACGCGCTGCGTGTTCGCGGCATCGAGGCTCGCCGTCGGCTCGTCGGCCAGGATCACCGGGGGATCGAGAATGAGCGCCCGCGCGAGCGCCACCCGCTGCGCCTCGCCCCGCGACAGGTCGCCCGCCCGGGCGCGGTCCGCGGGCACCTCGAACCGGTCGAGCAGTGCCCGGCCGCGCGCGACGACGGCCGCCGGGACACGGAACGCGGTGAACCCCGCGGGCAGCAGGACATTGGCCAGCGGCGACAGCTCCGGCACCAGATGGACATCCTGAAAGAGATAGCCGAGCATCCGGCGCCGCCACCCGGCCCGCGCGCCTTCGCCCAGGCCGGACAGCACCGTCCCGCCCCAGTCCACAGTGCCAGCACTCGGCGCCATCAGCCCGGCGAGCAGGTGCAGAAGGCTCGACTTCCCCGCACCCGACGGCCCGGTGATGCAGACCGACCCGCCCGGCGCGAGCGCCAGCCGGTCCACCGCCAGCACCTCCACCTGCCCGCCGCGTCCGTCGCGGTAGCGCAGCGCGAGCGCAGTCGCGAGGAGGGGCGGCGCGTCAGGCACGGACGTAATCCGCCCCCATCAGGCGGATCTTGGACCAGAACCCGGTCTCGGGGTCCGTCCACGGGCCGAGGTCGAGCCGCCCGCTCACCCGGATCGCGAAGGTGTAGGGAACGACGCTGATCACCTCGCGGGTGTAGACCAGCACGATGTCCTCGGGCCATTCCGCGGCGCTTTCGCAAAACGGGCAGTAGGACATGGGAAGCTGGGTCAGCACGAAAAACCGCGCCTCGGCCTTCAGCGGCGGGGCCATGTAGCCGACCACACTGACCTCGCGGTCGCGATTGGCCTCGGTGAACTCCGAGAATGCGCCGCCCCGCCCGTAGAGGTCGCGAAACCGCACCTCGGGGACCGTGGCCCGCGCGGCGAGGGGCAGGCAGGCGGCACCGATCACGAATCCCCTCCGGTCCATCTGGCCGCCTCCGGTTATTATGTAACAAGGATGGGGAGGGGGCGTCCCCCCCCCGATCGGTCAGCGGCCGAACCCGATGGCATGGGCCGCGACGTGGTAGATGAAGTTCTCCTCGACCGTCCCGTGGAAGAGATGGGCGAACGGCCCCGTGGCGTAGACCGCGACGTCGTCGCCGGCATGGGTCTCGGAGCCGATCGGGACCAGCGCCTGCTGGATGTAATCGGGATCGGTCGTGTCGACCTGGCTCAGGTCCGACCGCTCGACCGCGCCCGCCTTGCCATCGCCAAAGACCGAGCCCGGCCCGTTGGCGTAGGACAGCGTCGTGTAGGGCTTGCCATCGGCGCCGAGCGACACCTGCCCTTCGACATCCACGACCTTGCCCAGGATCGGGTTGCCCCGCACCGGGTAGCCGTTGATGGTCATGGTATGGCTGTGGTCGGCGGTGACGATCACCAGCGTCTCGGCGGGGTTGGTCATCTCGAGCACGGTCTTGACCGCGGCGTCGAAGGCCAGCGTATCCTCCAGCGCGCGGTAGGCGTTGCCCGCATGATGGGCGTGGTCGATGCGCCCGCCCTCGATCATCAGCACGAACCCGTCGGGGTTCTGGGCGAGCCGGGTCAGGGCCGCCACGGTCATTTCGGCCAGCGATGGCTCGCCGCCCTTGTCCTTGGCCCGGTCGGCCTCGTACTCCATGTGGCTGCGCTCGAAGAGCCCCAGCACCTTCGCCCCGGATGCGAGATCCGCGGCCTTGAGCTGCTCGGCGTTCCAGACGAACAGGCTGTTGTTGCCCTTGGCCGTCCATTCCGCGGTCAAGTCGCGCCCGTCGAGCCTGCGGCCCGTCCGGCCCTCGTCCTCGGGATCCGCTGCGGTCTCGGGCAGGAAATGATGCCGCCCACCGCCCAGGACGATCTCGAACCCGTCGCCCGCGGTCCAGTTCACAAGCTGGTCAGCGATGTCCTTGCACCCGTCGGCTGCGGCGGTGCCGAGCTCCTTGTCATCCTCCCAGTCGCGCACGGGGGTGTGGGCATAGGTTGCCGCGGGGGTCGCGTGGGTGATGCGGGCGGTCGAGACGACCCCCGTCGCGAGCCCGCGCGCCTCGGCCAGCTCGAAGAGCGACGTGACCTCGCCCGCCAGCGCCGCCTTGCAATCGCCCACCGCGACGGTCTGGTTCACGCCGATCACGTCGTTGCGGGTCTTTACCCCCGACACCATCGCGGTCGCCGTCGGGGCGGAATCCGACACCTGGCCATCATGGCTGTAGGTCTTGGACAGCGCCACATAGGGCAGCGTGTCGATGGTCAGGTTGTTGGATTCCCCGTCCACGCCGCGCTTCTGCCCCTCGTGGATCCGCGCGGCGGTCACGGTCGCGATGCTCATCCCGTCGCCGACCATGAAGATCACGTTCTTCGCGCGGTTCATGTTGAAGCTCGGGCTCAGGCGCGCGGCGAGCGCTGCTTCGGCCGCGACGAAATAGCTGTCCTGCGCCTGGGGCAGAACCTGTGCGGCGGCGATCCCCGCCAGGCCCACCAGGGCTGCGGAGGCATAGAGCGAGGTGCGAAGCATGCGGACGTCCTTCCTGTCATGGTTTTGACGTGGAATAGCATGCCCGTGCGACAATTTCTTGTCTCACGTCGGTCTGGCGGGCGCGGGCCGCATCACCCGCCCCCGATCAGAATTCCCGCCGCGAGCACTAGCGCGCCGCCCACCACGACCTGAAGGATCGCGCGTACATAGGGGGTCTCCATGTAGCGGTGCTGGATCCAGGCGATGGCCCAGAGCTCGATGAACACGACGCCGAACGCCACGGTCGTCGCGACCCAGAAATCCGGGATCAGGTAGGGCAGCGCGTGGCCGAGACCGCCCACCGTGGTCATGACCCCCGACGCGATGCCCCGCTTGAGCGGCGAGCCGCGGCCCGAGATCACCCCGTCATCATGGGCGGCCTCGGTGAAGCCCATGGAGATGCCCGCCCCGACCGAAGCCGCGAGGCCGACGAGGAACGTGGTCCAGGTGTCCTGCGTGGCAAACGCGGTGGCGAAAATAGGGGCGAGGGTGGAGACCGACCCGTCCATCAGTCCCGCAAGCCCAGGCTGGACCCAGGTCAGCACGAACTGGCGGTGTTCGGCCGCATCCTCGGGCGCGGCATCGATGCTGGCCGCCGCCCCCTGCGCCTTTTTCTCGTGCCCCGCCTCGGCGGCGGCGAGATCGCCGAGCAGTTTGCGGGTTGCGGGGTCCGTGCTCGCCTGGGCGGCGGCGAGGTAGAAGCGCTGCGCATCCTCCTCCATCCGCGCCGCCTCGCCGCGGATCCGCGACAGGCCCAGGCTCTCGATTAGCCAGACCGGGCGGCGGGCGTAGTAGCCCGCGACATGCTCGCGCCGGATCAGCGGGATCACGCCACCGAAGCGCGCGGCGTAAAGGTCGATCAGACGGCGCCGGTGCGCGTTCTCCTCCTCCGCCATCGTGTCGAAGAGCGTGGCGCTGTCGGGGTAGTCCGCCCGCAGACGCTGGGCATAGGTGGCGTAGATCCGGGCGTCGTCCTCCTCGGACGATATGGCGAGGGCGAGGACCTCGGCCTCGCTCAGATCACGGAACCGGCGGCGGGCGGAGAGGCTGGACAGCATGGCGCATCCTTAGAATCGTTCTAAGGACCATATGGCCCCGCGCCCCGCTCCGTCCAGCGCCGTGGTTCGCCGTGGACCGGCCCAACCACGATGGACAGGGCGGCGCATCGTCGTCAACATCCCGCGTACCCGACCCGTGGAGGAGACGCGGCATGGACCGATTCAGCGGGGGCTGCCTGTGCGGCAGCGTCCGGATCGAGGCTTCGGGTACCCCCTACAGGGTCGGCATCTGCCATTGTCTCGATTGTCGCAAGCATCACGGGGCGCTGTTCCACGCCTCTGCAGTATTCCCCCGGGACGCGGTGACGATCGAGGGCGATACACGCGCCTATGCCGGTCGGTCGTTCTGCCCCCGCTGCGGCTCGCCGCTCTTTGCCCTCATCGCCGACGAGGTCGTGGTCAACCTCGGGTCGCTCGATGCTCCCGACCGGCTGACGCCGACCTATGAAAGCTGGATCATCCGTCGCGAGGCGTGGTTGCCGCCCTTTGGCCTCGCACGGCGGTACGACAGGGATCGCGACGCCACCCGCCGGCAGGAGGACTAGCACCCCGGCGCGGTTCACGTCCGCCGATGTCCGGCTTCGTCTTGCCCCGGTCCGCCCATACCGCCTAGTCAGGGACGAACCGAGGAGAGCCGATGCCGACCGACAGCACGCCCCGCGCGACACCCAGTGCGACGGACCCTGCCACCGACGCCGCGACGCCGATGATCGCCCAGTACCTGGAGATCAAGGCCGGCATGCCCGACGCGCTCCTGTTCTACCGCATGGGCGACTTCTACGAGATGTTCTTCGCCGATGCCGAGGCGGCGGCGGCGGCGCTCGGCATCGCGCTGACCCGGCGGGGGCGCCATGCGGGTGCGGACATCCCCATGTGCGGGGTGCCGGTGGCGGCGGCCGAGGGGTACCTTCTGACCCTGATCCGCAAGGGGTTCCGCGTCGCTGTCTGCGAGCAGATCGAGGATCCGGCCGAGGCGCGGCGCCGCGGGTCCAAGGCGGTGGTGGCGCGCGCCGTCACCCGGCTCGTCACCCCCGGCACCCTGACCGAGGACACCCTGCTCGAGCCGGGCCGGGCGAGCTATCTCGCCGCGTTTGCCGAAATCCGCGGCGACGGGGCGCTGGCGTGGCTCGACCTTTCCACCGGCGAATTCGCCGTCTCGCCCTGCGGTCGGGCGGGCCTCGGTCCCCTCCTTGCCCGGCTCGCCCCGCGCGAGGTGCTGGTGGCCGACGGGGTCTGGGACGCGGGGCTCGCCGATCTGGTGGCCGAGGGCGGCGGGGTCCTGACCCCGCGGGGCGGGGCGAGCTTTGACAGCACGGCCGCGGCCCACAGGCTGGCGGCCCAGTTCCGGGTGCAGACGGTCGAGGGGTTCGGCGCCTTCGCCCGGGTCGAGCTGTCGGCCCTCGGGGCCATCGTGGACTACGTGGCCCTGACCCAGGTCGGCCGCCCCGCCCTGATCCGCCCGCCGCTGCGCGAGGCGCCATCGTCCACCATGCAGATCGACGCGGCCACCCGGCGCAACCTGGAGCTTACGCGCAGCCTGTCGGGCGGGCGGGCCGGATCGCTGCTGGCAGCCATCGACCGGACCGTGACGGGCGCAGGCGCGCGGCTGATGGAGGCGCGGCTCACCAGCCCCGCGACCGACCCCGCCGCCATCGCCGCGCGGCAGGACGCCGTCGCCCCGTTCGTCGAGGACCGGGTCCGGGCCGAGACGGTGCGGCGGATGCTCGCCCGGGTGCCGGACGTCGCGAGGGCGCTCGCGCGCCTGACGCTCGACCGCGGCGGGCCGCGCGACCTCGGCGCCGTGCGCGACGCCCTGGGGCAGGCCGGGGCGATCGCGGCGGCGCTGGGGGACGCAGGCCCGGCCGTGTGGCGCGACGCCTGCGCCCGGCTGACCGGGCACGAGCCCCTGGTGGCGGCGCTCGACGCCGCACTGGTCGCCGAACCCCCGCATCTCGCGCGCGACGGTGGGTTCATCGCGCCGGGCCACCATGCCGAGCTCGACCAGGTCCGCTCCCTGCGCGACGAGGGCCGCGGGGTGATCGCTGCCCTCCAGGCGCGTTATGCGGCCGAGACGGGGATCGCCTCGCTCAAGATCCGGCACAATGCGGTGCTGGGGTACTTCGTCGAGACGACGGCCGCCCACGGGGCGCGGATGCGAGCCGAGCCGCTCGCGGGCCGGTTCCGCCACCGCCAGACCAACGCGAATGTCCTGCGCCACGGAACGGAGGAGCCCTCCAAGCGCTTCTACCGCCACATCGGCCTGTACGCGGACATGCCCTTCGACATGGACGGCGGGATGGTCACCCGGGAGGAATGGGAAAAGCGCAGGGGCGAGTGGCTGCCGACCGATGATGACCGGGCCTACGTCGCCACCCTCCAGAAGCCGGTGCGCGAGCCCGGGCAGATCGCCAACTGGCTCGCGCGTCCCGCGCGCGGCATCAAGGGCCTGCCCTTCGAGTACGAGTACGTGCGCCTGGATTGATCGTTACGGAGGGGGCCTCCGGCGTGTTTACTTGGGGGCTCCGGTCGCCGCCGCGATGTTTGCTGCGCTGGTCCGGGCCGAGGCGGCGAAGTACCCGGCGCGGTGGCGCAGGACGAGCCCCCCCCCGGCCGGAATGGACGACCACCTTCCGCCACTTGCCGTCCCTGCGGGCGTTGCTCGACAC
>JANNOT010000477.1:0-24596 GCA_031399375.1 Paraoceanicella sp. | reverse complement strand
GAGGCCGTTCAGCCGCGGGACAGCCTCGGGCCGGGTGCCCGCCGCCATCGCACCTCCGCCGCGCCTGGCGTGGACGGCGTAGGCGACATGGACACGGATGTCGCCCGCCAGCCGCTCGCCGACCGCCATCCGCGCCACGGGATCGAGCGCTGCGACCCGCGCGCGCATCCGCGGGTCCGCGGGCAGATAGCGCAGGGGATCGTAGCGCGCGGGCTCCGTCACCCCGACGAGGTCGAGCCCGGCCGCACCCAGCGCCGCCACCAGCGCCTCGATGGCAAACGGCCGGTCCCGGGCGTGGAGGAGAAGGTCATAGAGCCCGGCATCCGAGGTCTGGTGGTCGCTCAGCAGCGGGTTGCGGGCAAAGGGATGGACCCCCGGCAGGGTCCCGAGGGCCAGGCGAGCCAGCGCCACCCGCTCCGCCGGGGGCTCGCCCGCCAGCAGCGTGGCAAACGCCTCCTGCAACGGGTAGACCCCGCTACGCCCGTGCGGCGCATAGACCATCAGGCCTATCCCCCCGCCCGGGGCAAGGGCCGCGGCCAGGGCCGCAAATCCGTCCGCCGGATCGGGCAGGTGGTGGAGCACGCCACAGCAGTCGATGTAATCGAACGGACCGAGTTCGGGTGCGGTTAGAAGATCGCCTGTCATGAACCTGATATTGCTCAGGTTACGTACCTGCGCCCGCGCCTCGGCCACGGCGCGCGATGCCTCCGACAGGTCGAGATAGACGATCTCGGCCGGCACTTGCGCCGCGGCTAGCCGCTGGGCCAGCAGGATCAGCCCGTCCCCGGTCCCGCCGCCGGCAACCAGCGCACGGAACGGGGCCCGCCAGTCGCGCTGCCCGGCAAAGACGAAATGGTCGATTTCTACGGGGTCCGAGGGCGAACCCGCGATCAGGCGCATCCGCTCGTCCTGCGGGTCGCGCTCGGGATAGGGAAAGGCTTCGTATTGCGCGCGCACCGGGTCCATCGGCACGTCATCCCCGCTCGCCCCGGCCCTGTCAACGGGCCACGACCCCCTTGCCCCCCGCAGCGCACGGCCCCAGGCTGGCGCGGTCGCCCCAGGAGCCACGCGCCATGAACCAGCCCTATGCCGACCGCCGCAAGATCGACCCGACCCGGACCCGCCCGGACGGGACGCCCGCCGACAATGACCGGGTCGAGGGGGGGCCGACCCCGCTCGCCTTCGCCGAATGGGCCGAAGCGGGGTTGCAGGCGCCCGATCTTGCCGCGATGCGCGGCTTCCGGCTCGACCGCCTCGTCGCGGGGCTGCGGGCGCGCGACTACGGCGCGATCCTGATGTTCGACCCGCTCAACATCCGGTATGCGACCGACTGCCCCAACATGCAGCTCTGGAACACCCATAACTTCTACCGCGCCTGCCTGGTCACGGCCGACGGCTACATGATCCTGTGGGATTTCAAGGGGCTGGGGAACCTTCTGACCGCATTCAACCCGCTGGTGCGCGAAACGCGCGAGGGGTCGGCCTCGTTCTTCTATTTTTCCAACGGGGACTCGAACGAACGCCGGGCGAAGGCGTTCGCGGCCGAGGTGCACGCGATCCTGCGCGACCGCTGTCCGGGCAACCGGCGCATCGCCATCGACAAGATCATGGTCCACGGCCTGCGCGCCTTCGAGGCGCTCGGCTACGACGTGCGCGAGGGCGAGGAGCTGACGGAGAAGGCCCGCGCCATCAAGGGCCCTGACGAGATCCTTGCCATGCGTTGCGCGGTCCATGCCTGCGAGGCGGCGGTGGCCGAGATGGAAGCCGCGATGGTCCCCGGCATGACCGAGGACGATGTCTGGGCCGAACTTCACCGCGGCAACATCCGCCGGGGCGGGGAATGGATCGAATGCCGCCTGCTCGCCTCCGGCCCCCGGACCAATCCCTGGTTCCAGGAATGCGGGCCGCGGGTCATCGGGGCGGGCGAGATCGTCGCCTTCGACACCGACCTCGTGGGCACCTATGGCCTCTGCACCGATCTCTCGCGGACCTGGCTGATGGGGCGCGATGCCGAACCCACGGCCGAGATGCGCCGGGTCTACCGGGCGGCGAAGGATCATGTGGAGATCAACACCGCAACGCTGCGGCCCGGGATCACGATCCGCGACATCAGCCATGGCGGCGATCCGTTGCCCGACGAGTTCGTTGCGCAGCGCTACGGCGCCAAGATGCACGGCGTCGGGCTCTGCGACGAATGGCCGGTCGTGACCTATCCGATGGACTGGGAGGACGGCGTGTTCGACTACGCGCTCGAACCCGGCATGGTGCTCTGCGTCGAGGCCTATTTCGGCGCCAAGGGCGGGGCGTTCGGCGTGAAGCTCGAAAACCAGGTCCTGATCACCGAGACGGGGCACGAGGTGCTGACCCGGTACCCTTGGGACGCCCGCCTGATGGCCTGATGCGTCACGAGCGCGTGAGGCGCGCGCACGATGCTTTCGCAGGCTGGGCACCGCAGGCAGGGTCGACGCGCAACGGGGGAGGCGGGGCCATGGCGAGCGAGCGCGTCGAATTTGAGGGACACGAGGGCGACCGGCTGGCCGCGCGGCTCGACCGGCCGGACGGGCCGCTGCGGGCGACCGCGCTTTTTGCCCATTGCTTCACATGCGGCAAGGATGTGGCGGCCGCGCGCCGGATCGCCGCCGCCCTCGCCGCCCGGGGGGTTGCGGTCCTGCGCTTCGACTTCACCGGGCTCGGCCATTCGGACGGCGAGTTCGGCAATACCGGCTTCACCTCGAACGTCATGGACCTGGTGCAGGCAGCGAGGTTTCTCGACGGCCGCGGGATGGCGCCCGCGATCCTGATCGGCCACTCGCTCGGCGGGGCCGCGGTGCTGGCGGCCGCGGGCGAGATCGCGTCCGTCAAGGCGGTCGCGACCATCGGTGCCCCGTCGGTCCCCGCCCATGTGCTGCACAATTTCGAGGCCCAGCTGGAGCAGATCCTCGCGGACGGCTCGGCGGACGTGACGCTCGGCGGGCGGACCTTCAAGCTCTGCAAGACCTTCGTGGTCGATGTCTCCGCGGCAAAACTGACGGATGCGATCGCGCATCTGCGGCGCGCGCTCCTCATCCTTCACGCGCCGCGGGACGCGATCGTGGGGATCGAGAACGCCGCCGAAATCTTCACCGCAGCCAGGCACCCCAAGAGCTTCGTGACCCTCGACGATGCCGATCACCTGCTGACCCGACCCGAGGATGCGGACTATGCCGCCGATGTGATCGCCGCCTGGGCCGGGCGCTACATCACACCGCCGGCACCGGCCGAGGGCGCCGCCGAGGATGCCCCCGAGGCTGCCCCAGACGGCGTGGCGCGGGTCATCCAGGCCGACCCGCTGGGGTTCCGTGCCGAGGTGCGCATCGGCCCCCGGCACCGGTTTCCCGCCGACGAGCCGGTGGCCGAGGGGGGCGAGGATACCGGGCCCGGTCCCTACGCCCTGCTGACCGCGAGCCTGGGCACCTGCACGGCCATGACCCTGCGCGATTATGCGCGGCGCAAGGGCTGGCCGCTCGAGACCGTCACGGTCGACGTGACCCACGAGACCATCGCAAACGCAAAGGATGCGCCGCGGGCGGACCGGCTGACGCGCACGATCCGCATCGAGGGCGCGCTCGACGATGCGCAGCGCGCCCGACTGATGGACATCGCAAGCCGCTGCCCCGTCAGCCGGACGCTCGAGGGCGAGGTGGAGATCGTGACGCGTGGCGCCTAGCCCGCCTTCTTGATCCAGCGCCCGTCCTCCTGCGCCCAGTACGTGGCGGGCAGACCCGCCGCGGTCAGGGTGCGCCAGTCGGCCCGCGCCGCCGAAAGCGCCGCCTCGTCGCGCCCGTCGAAGAGCAGGACGGTCCTGGCCATGCGACCGATCTCGGTCGGATCGGCCGTCGCGCCGTCGAGCAGAAACAGCACATCCGCCCGGTTCGGCACCTCGGTCCCCGCAGTCAGGTAGACGGGCTGGCGCGCCGCGTCGGGCCCCGCGATCCCATGGGGCAGAAAGCTCTCCTCGGCATGGGTCCACAGGAGCGTGTCCAGCGCCGCGATCCGCTCGGGCAACGCCGAGCGTACGACCGCGCGCCAGCCGCGCGCCAGCGTGCGCTCCAACAGCCCCGGCAGCGTCGCCTCGAGGCTCGTCTGGGTCAGGTGGTAGAAGAGAACCTCGGCCACGCCCGGCCGCTCATGGCTCGTAGCGCTCTCGGATCAGCCGGTCGAGCGCCCGCACCCCCCAGCCGGTCGGGCCCTTGGGCGCGAACTCCGTCTCCTCCGGCGGCATGGCGACACCGGCGATGTCGAGATGGATCCAGGGCATGTCGTCCTTCACGAACCGCTTGAGGAACTGTGCCGCGGTCACAGCCCCGCCCGCGCGGCCGCCGACGTTCTTCATGTCGGCCAGCCGCGACTTGATCTGCCGGTCATAGGCCGGGCCCATGGGCATGCGCCAGGCGCCCTCGCCCTCGGCCGCCGCCGCCTTGAGGAACGCGTCGGCAAGCGCGTCGTCGTTGGAGAATACCCCCGCATTCTCGTGCCCCAGGCCCACGATGATGGCGCCGGTCAGGGTGGCGAGGTCGATCATCCCCGACGGCTTGAACCGCTCCTGCGCGTACCAGAGCACGTCGGCGAGCACGAGGCGCCCCTCGGCATCGGTGTTGATGACCTCGATCGTGTCGCCCTTCATCGACGTCACGATGTCGCCGGGGCGCTGCGCGAGCCCGTCGGGCATGTTCTCGACCAGCCCGACGATCCCGACCACGTTCGCCTTGGCCCGGCGGAGAGCCAGCGCGCGCATGACGCCCGCGACGACCCCTGCGCCGCCCATGTCCATGGTCATCTCCTCCATCCCCGCCGCGGGTTTGATCGAGATGCCGCCGGTGTCGAAGACCACGCCCTTGCCGATCAGCGCAAAGGGGGCCTCGTCCCCGCCGCCGGACCATTTCATGATGACCACCCGCGCAGGCGTGGCAGAGCCCTGGGACACGCCCAGAAGCGTGCGCATCCCCAGCGCCTGCAACGCCTCCTCCTCGAGGATCTCGACCTCGAGCCCCAGGTCCTGCATGGCGGCGAGGCGGGCCGCGAAATCGGTGGTCGTCAGCACATTCGCAGGCTCGTTGGTCAGGTCGCGGGTGAAGAACACGCCCTCGACCAGCGCCGCCTGGGCCAGCGACTGGGCCGCCACGGCCTCGGGGTCGGTCACCATCACGCTGACGCCGGGATAGGACGGGTCGGGCTCCACGCTCTTGTAGGTCTGGAAGTCGTAGGCGCGCAGCGCGAGCCCGTAGCAGACCTCGGGCACGTAGCGCGCGGCCCCAGCAGCAAGCAGGAGCGGCCTGCGCTGCATTGCCTTGGCGATCCAGGCCCCGGCGCGCCGGGCAGCGAGCGTGGCGGGCTTTCGCGACAGCTTCACGACCAGGAGCTGGTCGGCGGCGAGCCCCGCGGGAACAGCGATCGCCATCCCCTGGCTCTCCTTGAGCTTTCCCCAGGCCGGGGTCGCGAGCAGCCGGGTGATCTGGCCGCGCGTCAGCCGGTCGATCCGCTTCCCCAGCGCGTCGAGCCCGCCATCGGGTTCCGCGAGCACTGCGATCTGCCCCTCGACAGTTGCGAGGGTGGCGGGGTCGGCGGCGACGAAGCGGATCTCGACGGGGGCAGTCATGCACAGTCTCCGGCTGGGGGAACGGATATCCTCGCGCACAGGACTAGACGCTTTGCCAAGCCTTGACCAGCGGGGCCGGACCCCATAGCCAAGACCCGACGGCAGCGGAAGGGGCGCGCGTGACCCGGCTCGACAGATACGTGATCGGCCAGATCCTCGGACCCTTCGGCTTTTTCGCCCTGATCTTCACCGGGGTGATCTGGTTGACCCAGAGCCTTCGGATCATCGACCTTGTGGTCAACAACGGGCAGTCGGCCGCGGTGTTCCTCGAATTCACCGCGCTGCTCCTGCCCACGGTGATGGCGATCGTGCTGCCCATCGCGGGCTTTGCCGCGACGCTCTTTGCGCTGCACCGGCTCTACAGCGAATCCGAGCTTGTCGCGATGATGGCCGCCGGGCAGAGCGACCGCGCGCTGGCGCGGCCCGTGATGCTCTTCGGCCTCGGCGTCCTGGTCGCGATGGGCGTGATCACGACCTACCTGATGCCGATGGCGTCGCACGCGCTGAACCTGCGCACCGCGACGCTGCGCGGCGACATCGCCAATGCCCTGATCCGCGAGGGTCAGTTCATGAACCCCGCCCGCGGCCTGACCATCTATGTGCGCGACGCCAGCCGCACGGGCGAGATGGCCGGGATCTTCATCCATGACACGCGCGAACCGGGGGTGGCCGTCACCTACACCGCCGACCGCGCCGCGTTGGTGCGCGACGACGGCGCGGTCCGGGTGGTGATGATCGACGGCACCGCCCAGCAGCTCGACGCCGCAACCGGGGCGCTGTCGACCCTGCGGTTCGACACCTTCGCCTATGACCTCAGCGCGCTGATGGAGGGGCGGGGCATTCGCGACCGCAAGCCGTCGGAATATGCGTTCCCGGTCCTGATCGACCCGCCCGCGGATATCCGCGCCCGGTCCGGTTTTAAGCTGGGGGAATGGGTGGCCGAGGGGCACGAGCAGATCAGCGCCCCGCTCTATGCGCTCGTCCTGCCGCTGATCGCGGTCGCGTTCATCCTGGGTGGCGGGTTCCGGCGCCGCGGTTTTGCCCGCCAGATCTGGGCCGGTGCGGCGGCGGCGGTTGCGGT
Organism: Paraoceanicella sp.; assembly: GCA_031399375.1. Classification (GTDB taxonomy): domain Bacteria; phylum Pseudomonadota; class Alphaproteobacteria; order Rhodobacterales; family Rhodobacteraceae; genus Paroceanicella. The sequence continues at coordinate 17,880 of JANNOT010000477.1, read as the reverse complement.
GCGGCTCCTCGGCGTGGCGGCCAAGGCGGTCACGACGGGCCAGGCCGAGCTCTGGCCGCTCATGTACCTGCCGCCCGTCCTCGCGCTGCTCGGCGTGGTCTGGGCGCTTGGCGGGCTCTGGGGGCGCCCCGGTACCGCGCGGGTGGCGACGTGATGGGCACGCTGGCGGCCTATGTGCTGCGGCGGTTCCTGACCACGCTCGCCAGCGTGCTTGCCATCGTGTTCCTCCTGATCCTGCTCGTCGATCTGGTGGAGCTGATGCGGCGGGGGGCCAACAGCGACACCCCCCTACCCCAGATCCTCGGCCTTGCCCTGCTGCGCGTGCTGCCGATCGCGGGCAACACCCTGCCCTTCGTGTTCATGCTGTCGGCCATGGCCTGCTTCGCACGGCTGGCGCGGTCCTCGGAACTGGTGGTCACACGCGCCGCGGGCGTGTCAGCCTGGCGCCTGCTCGCCCCGGTGGTCCTGGTCGCGGCGGTGCTCGGGGTCGCGGCCTTCGCGGTCTGGAATCCGATCTCGGCCACCGCGCTCCAGCGGTCCGAGACGCTCGAGGCACGCTATTTCCGCGGCCAGCAAAGCCTCCTGACCGTCTCGCGCGAGGGGCTCTGGCTTCGCCAGGCCGACGAGACCGGACAGATCGTGATCCGCGCGCGCACGTCGAACCCCGCGGGCACGGTGCTCTTTGCCGTCACGCTTTTCCGCTTCGGTGCCGGCGAACGGCTGGAGGGGCGGATCGAGGCGGGACGGGCGGTGCTGGGCGACCGGGTCTGGCGGCTCTATGACGTGCGGCAATGGAGCTTTTCGTCCGGGGATGACGCCCCGGTCGAGACACGGCACGACACGCTCGACGTGCCGACCGACCTCACCTCGGACCGGATTCTCGAGAGCTTCTCCTCGCCCGATGCGATCGGGTTCTGGGACCTGCCCGCCTACATCCAGACGCTGGCGCAATCTGGCCTCTCGACCCTGCGCTACGAGATGCATTATCAGGCCCAGCTCGCCAAGCCGCTCTTCTTTGCCGCGATGGTGCTGATCGGGGCGGCGTTCTCGATGCGCCACGTGCGCTTCGGGGGGGTGGGGGTCATGCTACTCGGGGCGACAATGACCGGGTTTCTTCTGTTCTTTGCCTCCGACATCACCCAAGCTCTCGGCGCATCGGGCGCGATTCCGACGCAGATCGCGGCCTGGGTGCCGCCGAGCGTGGCGGCATTGCTCGCACTGGGGCTCCTCCTGCAGCTCGAAGACGGATAGAATGGGGCGGGGCGTGCGGCTGACACTGACCATCCTGGGGCTGGCGCTGGCGGTCTGCGCGCCGGCGGCGGCGCAGACCGGCGCGCCGGACCCCTACGCGATCCCGCGCGACCTGCCCGTGACGCTGATCGCCGACGAGGTGACCTATGACACGGTGACCGACCGGCTGACCGCGCGCGGGTCGGTCCAGGTGTTTTACGGCGAACGCACGCTGACGGCCGACGAGATCGTCTATGACCGCGCCACGGAGACGATCAGCGCCACCGGGCGGATCGCGGTGCGCAATCCCGATGGGTCCACGCTTTACGCCACCGCGGCCGAGCTGACCCCGGACCTGCGCGACGGGCTGATCGAGGGGGCGCAGGCGGTCCTGGCCCAGCGGTTCCGCATCGCCGCCGCCGATGCCCAGCGGGTGGGCGGGCGGTACAACGTGCTCGGCACGGCGGTCTTTTCCAACTGCACCGTCTGCGCCGAAAGCCCGACGCCGCTCTGGCAGATCCGCGCCCGGCGGGTGATCCATGACGAGGTCGCGCGCCAGATCCATTACGAGGACGCGACCTTCGACCTCGCCGGGGTCCCGATCTTCTACACCCCCTATTTCCGCCATCCCGATCCCACGCTCGACCGGGCGAGCGGATTTCTCGCGCCAACGCTGCTGGCGGGCGATGCGATCGGTGTGGGGGTCAAGACGCCCTATTACTGGGTGATCGACGAGGCATCCGACGCGACGCTGACCCCCTTCGTGACCACCGACAAGGGCCTGGTGGTGGAGGGGGAGTATCGCCGCCGCTTTACCGAGGGGTTCCTTTCGCTCGGGGGGGCGCTGACCTATGACGACGGCTACAGCGACGGCGACTGGCGCGGTGTGTTCGACGGCGACGGCTACCACTACCTGACCGATACCGCGTTTGCCCGCTTCGATGCCCGCATCGCCTCGGACGATGCGTTCCTGTCGGATTACGAATATTCCACCACGGACCGGATCGACAGCGAGGCTGTGGTCGCCGACTACCGCCGCAGCGGGTATTGGGAGCTTGGCGCCGCCTATTTCCAGAGCTTCCGCGAGGAGGAGCCCGACGGCACCCTGCCGCGTGCGCTGCCCGAATTCGACCTGCGTCAGAACCTCGGGCAGATCGCCGGGGGCGCGCTCGGCCTGACGCTCAACAGCTACACGCTGCTGCGCACCAGCGGGCAGGATTCCGCACGCGCCACGGCGATCCTGGACTGGGAGCGCACCTGGATGACCGATCCCGGCGTGCTCCTGCGCGGCTTCGGCGACGTGCAGGGCGATGCGTTCCGCGCCTGGCAGGTGCCGGGCGGGTCCGAGGACTGGCAGGCCCGCGTCACCCCCACCATCGGGGGCGAGGCGCGCTATCCCCTGATCCGCTCGACCCCACGGGCGACCCATGTGGTCGAGCCGGTCGGGCAGCTGATCTGGTCGGATGCGACGGGCGACACCGACGGTCTTCAGAACGAGGACAGCCTTCTGGTGGAGTTCGACGAGACCAACCTCTTCGACACCTCGCGGTTTGCGGGCTATGACCGGGTCGAAACGGGGCTGCGGGCCAATCTCGGCCTGCGCTACGAGCGCATGGATGCCGATGGCTGGACCATCGGCACCCTGGTCGGACGCACGTTCCGCACCGGGTCCGAGGACGGGTTCGAGGATATCCCCGGGCTCAGCGACCAGGCATCGGCCTATGTGGGGGCGGTCAGCCTCAGCCTGCCGCCCTATCTCACGCTCGTGAACCGGGTCCTGATCCGCGACGACGCCTCGCTCGACCGCAACGAATTGCGGCTCGATGCGGCCTATGCGCCCGTGACCCTGTCGGGGTCCTACCTCTTTCTGTCACGCCAGGTGCAGGGCGGGACGGCGGAGGCGGCCGAGGAGGCCGCGTTCGACGCGGGCGTGGCCCTGACCCCCAACTGGACCGTGGGCGCGGTGCTGCGCTACGACATCGACAGCGACAGCGTCGTGCGGGCGGGGGGGCGGATCGGCTATGGCAACGAGTGCATCGAGGTTGACCTTTCGGTCACGCGCCGCTTTACCCGGTCCCAGTCGGTCGATGCGTCGACCGCCGTGGGGCTGTCGGTGCGGCTAGCCGGGCTCGGGTCCGACCTCAAGCGGGTGGACCGGAGCGACCGCTGCCGGATGATGGTGCGTTAGGAGGGCGATGCCATGGGGATCTTCGCGCATCTGCGGCGTGCCGCGCTCTGCGTGCTGCTGGTTCTGCCCGCGGCGACGGCGGCGGCACAGGACCCCTTCGCCCCCGCCGTCGTGGTCAACGACCAGCTCGTCACCGAATTCGACATCGCCCAGCGCCAGCGCCTGATGGGCCTGATGGGCGTGCCGAACACCCGCGAGTCCGCGATCGAGACGCTAATCGATGACCGCCTGCGCGCCCAGGCCGCCAAGGCGCTCGGCGTCACGATGACCGAGGAGCGCCTGCAGGCATCGGTCGAGGAATTCGCCAGCGCGCGACGCATGACGGGCGAGCAGATGTTCGCCCGTGCGGCCCAGGCCGGGGTGACCCGGCAGGGCGTGCTCGACCTGATCGAGAACCAGGCGGCATTCCGCGACGCCATGCGCCAGCGCTTCCTGTCCCAGGCGACCCCCACCGATGCCGAGCTGGAGGGCGCGGCCGAGATCGGCATCCCCACGGGCCGGATGTCCGTGCGCCTTGCGGAACTTGTGATCCCGCTCCAGGAACGCGGCGAAAGCCAGACCCGGTCGCTTGCGGCCGACCTGTCGGGGCGGTTCGAGGGCGGCGAGGATTTCACGGAGGCCGTGCGCCGCTACAGCCGCGCCGCCAGCGCCCGGCGCGGGGGCGAGACCAACTGGATCCCTCTCGACCGCCTGCCGGCCCAGATCGGGACCGAGATCGCGTTGCTGCAGCCCGGGCAGGTCACCCGCCCCATCGACGTGCCGGGCGCAGTCGTGTTCCTCAAGCTGCTCGAAACGCGACAGGACGCCCCCGGGGCGGCGGCGGGGGCGGCGCCGGGCGGGGCATCAGGCACCGCAGCCACGGCCAGTGCATCGGGCGTCAGCGTGACCATCGGACGGCTGGTCATCCCGCTCAGCCGCACCGCGTCCGAGACCGCCGTGGCCGATGCAGAGGCCGAGGCCACGCGCACGCGCGCAGCCCTCGACAGCTGCACGGCCGTGGACGCCCGGGCCGAAAGCTTCGGCCCCGGGTCGGGCATCGTCGGACCCGTGAGCCTCGACAGCCTCCCCGAGGCCGAGCGCGACCTCGTCGCCCGGCTCGAGGACGGCGAGGCGGGCGGCCCGGTCCGCACCACCGACGGGCTGGTCCTGATCGTGCTCTGCGCCCGGTCGTCCGAGCCCGCCGCCACCACCGCCGAGACGAGCCCCGATGCGCTCGAGGCCCTGCGCGCCCGGCTGGTGAACGAGCGGATGGTGGGTTATGCCGAGGGCTACCTCCAGGAGCTCCGGCGCGACGCGGTGATCGAGTACCGCTGATGCAGCGCCCCATCGCGCTGACCATGGGTGATCCGGCCGGGATCGCCGGCGAGATCGCACATGCGGCCTGGACGGCCCTGCGGGGCGAGCTTGCGTTCTACATGATCGCCGATCCCGACTGGCTGGCGGCGCTCGGCGCGCCGGTTGTCCGCATCGATGGGGCCGCGGACGCAGCGGCGGCCATGGCGCGCGGCATCCCGGTTCTGGCAGAGCCCCTGGCCGCCCCGGTACGCCTCGGCGCCCCCGACCCCGCCCATGCCCCCGCGGTCCTGCGCAGCATCACCCGCGCCGTCGCCGACGTGCAGGCGGGCCGGGCCGGGGCGATCTGCACCAGCCCGATCAGCAAGGCGGTGCTCGCGGCCGGAACCGCGTTCCCGTTTCCCGGCCATACCGAGCTTCTCGCAACGCTCGCGGGCGGGATGCAGCCGGTGATGATGCTCGCGGGTCCGGGCCTGCGCGTCGTGCCCGCCACCATCCACATTCCGCTGGCAGAGGTGCCCCGGGCCCTGACCCCCGAGCATCTCGCGGGGGTGATCCGCATCACCGATGCCGCCCTGCGGCAGGATTTCGGACTGGACCGACCGCGGATCGCGGTCAGCGGCCTGAACCCCCACGCGGGCGAGGCGGGGCGGATGGGGACCGAGGACGGCGTCCTGATCGCGCCCCTGATCGCGCGCCTCGCGGCCGAGGGGCTGGCGGTGACCGGGCCGCACCCGGCCGACACCCTCTTTCACCCCCGCGCCCGCGCGACCTATGACGTCGCGGTCTGCATGTATCACGACCAGGCGCTGATCCCGATCAAGACGCTCTTCTTCGACGAGGGGGTCAATGTGACCCTCGGGCTGCCCTTCGTGCGCACCTCGCCCGACCACGGGACGGCCTTCGACATCGCCGGGCGCGGCATCGCCCGGCCCGACAGCCTGATCGCCGCGCTCCGCCTCGCCGCCACGCTCGTCCGGCGGCGGGGATGACCCCGCCCGACGGGCTGCCACCCCTGCGCGCGGTGATCGCGGCGCACGGACTGTCGGGCCCGCGCGCGCTGGGGCCGAATTTTCTGCTCGCTCTCAACCTGACCGGGCGGATCGCGCGGATCGCGGGCGATCTGTCGGCCTGTGACGTGCTGGAGGTCGGGCCAGGTCCCGGGGGCCTGACCCGCGCCCTCCTGGCCGAGGGTGCCCGCCACGTGGTGGCCATCGAGCGCGATGCGCGCTGCCTGCCCGCGCTGGCGGAGATCGCGGCCCATCATCCCGGGCGCCTGACGGTGCTCGCGGGCGACGCGCTCGTCCTCGACCCGCTGGCGCACCTCACCCCCCCGGTCCGGGTGGTGGCCAACCTGCCCTACAACATCGGGACGGAGCTGCTGGTGCGCTGGCTGACCCCGCCGGTCTGGCCACCGTTCTGGACCAGCCTCACCCTGATGTTCCAGCGCGAGGTGGCCGAACGGATCGTGGCCAGGCCCGGGGGCAAGACCTATGGCCGATTGTCGCTGCTCGCGCAGTGGCGCACGGAGGCGCGGTTGCGCCTGACCCTGCCGCCCGAGGCGTTCACGCCGCCGCCCAAGGTGAGCTCGGCGGTCGTGCATTTCGTGGCACTGGACGTGCCGCGCCACCCGGCCGATCCGGACATCCTTGAACGGGTGGTGGCCGCCGCGTTCGGACAGCGGCGCAAGATGCTACGGGCGAGCCTGCGCGCGATCGGCGACGCGGACCGGCTGCTGGCCGCCGCAGGCATAGACCCCACCCGCCGGGCCGAGACGCTGGACATTGCCGAATTCTGCACCTTGGCGCGCGCAGTGGCCGCCGAGGGATGAGCGCAGGCCCCCGAAGGGATTGATCGGCGCCCGACGGGGTCCCTGCGGCGGGCGTGTCAGCCCGCCGCAGTCTCTGCCGCCGGAGCCGCGGGGGCCGCATCGTCGGACCCGTCCTCGGACTTCGCCTCGCGCGGCTGGCGGCGGCGCGGCCCGCGCGAGCGGTTGCGCGACACGGGCTGCGGCGTCTCGTCACCCGACCCGGGCACCTCGGCCGCAGCGGGCTGGGGCATGTAGGCGACCGGCGCCGGTGCCTGCGCCGGTACCGGGTTGTTCTCCGGCGTCATGACCAGACCGGTATCGGCCGTGTCCTCGTCCTCGATCGTGGGCAGGACGTCGTCGTCGCGACCCGCCGGCATGTCCGCCATCGGTTCGGGATCGTCGTACCCGCCATAGGACGTCATCGTCTGCGGCACGGGGTCCTGGCGGATGCCAAGCTCGCGTTGCGCCTCGCTCAGCAGGCGGATGTAGTGCTCCGCATGCTGCTGAAAATTCTCCGCCGCCACCCGGTCACCCGCGGTCTGCGCGTCCCGCGACAGGGTGGTGTATTTCTCGATGATCTGCTGCGGTGTGCCGCGGACCTTGCCCTCGGGACCCGAGCTTTCGAACACCCGGTTGATGATGTTCCCGATGGTCTTGCGGGGGTTCTTGTTCCGCGAACGGTTCTTGTTCGATGATCTCATGCTATCCGTGCCGATGTCCTGCGCAACCGAGTGAGCGGGATAAAACCCCTGGCTGATCCGGTGCGTCCCGACCAGCATCCCGCAGTTCTTGCGAAGTCTTCTGTTTTGTCCCCGAGCTCCCCGCTGGTGCGGGGCTCTGTCTGAACATTTCAACCCTACACGGCGGGCCGCGGACAACTCAACCCCAAAATCGGCGAGTTCCTGCAAACTCGGCGGATTCTTGCCGATGCTGTGTCATCCCTGCACCAAAGCGGCACGGGGGCGGTTGCTGAGATCGGAGATCAGGATAACCGGACAACCTGTTGCGTTGGAGAGAATTTCCTGAGTAACTGCCCCCTGTCCAACCCCGAATTCAACCAGAACAACGCATCCCTTTGCCATATGCACGCGCAGTCCGGCCGCGATGTTGCGGATCGCAGAAATTCCGTCGGCACCGGGCGAAAGCGCGCCATGCGGCTCCCAGTCCCGGACCTCGGGGGCAAGGCCCGGCAGATCCGCGGCGGGGATATAGGGTGGATTCGCAACGATCAGGTCGAACTGCCCCTCCACCCCGTCGAACCAGTCGGCGTGCAGGAACGACGCGCGGTCGGCGATCCCGAGCGCGACCGCGTTCCGCGCGGCAACGGCAAGCGCCGCGGCGCTGATGTCGGTCCCAACGCCCCGCGCCCCGGTCCACTCGGCCAGCAGCGTCAGAAGAAGCGCACCGCTTCCCGTTCCCAGGTCAAGCACCCGGGTCCTCGGCCCGCGCGCCAGCGCAGCCTCGACGAGCGTCTCGGTTTCGGGCCGCGGATCGAGCACGTCCGGGGTCACCCGGAACGTCCGGCCCCAGAATTCGCGCCGCCCGAGGATCTGGCCCATGGGCTGGCGGCGCAAGCGGGCAGCGACCAGCGCCTCGAACCGGGCGATTTCGGCCGGATCCGCGTCCTCGCCAAGGGCCGCCGAGAATGCCGCACCCTCCAGCCCCCCGGCGGCGCGGAGGAGGAGCCGCGCATCGCGTGCGGCACCCTCCACCCCGGCGGCGACGAGCCTGCGTGTCGCGTCGGCGAGACGCGCGGCCCGGGTCATGCGGCATCGAACGCCGCGAGACGCGCGGCCTGGTCCGCGGCCATCAGCGCCTCGACCACCTCGGTCAGATCACCCGCGAGGATCTGGTCGAGCCGGTAGAGCGTGAGGTTGATGCGGTGGTCGGTCATCCGTCCCTGGGGGAAGTTGTAGGTGCGGATCCGCTCGGACCGGTCGCCCGATCCGACCTGGCCCTTGCGCTCGGCCGCCCGCGCGGTCTGGGCGGTCTGGCGCTCGAGATCGTAGAGCCGGGCGCGCAGCACCTGCATCGCCCGCGCGCGGTTCTGGTGCTGGGATTTCTCCGATGACGTGACGATGATGCCGGTGGGCAGATGGGTGATCCGCACCGCGGAGTCGGTAGTGTTCACGTGCTGGCCGCCTGCGCCCGACGCGCGCATGGTGTCGATGCGGATGTCGGCGGCGGGGATGTCGATCTCCGTCTCCTCCGCCTCGGGCAGCACGGCCACGGTGGCGGCCGAGGTGTGGATGCGCCCGCCCGATTCCGTCTGCGGCACCCGCTGGACGCGGTGGACGCCGGATTCGAACTTCAGCCGGGCAAACACCCCCTCGCCCCGGATCGAGGCGATCGCTTCGCGCACGCCGCCAAGCTCGGTCGCGCTTTCCTCGACCACCTCGAACTGCCAGCCCTGCCGGTCGGCGAAACGCTGGTACATGCGCAGCAGGTCACCCGCGAAGAGCGCCGCCTCCTCCCCCCCGGTCCCGGGCCGGATCTCGAGGATGGCGGGGCGCGTATCGGCGCTGTCGCGCGGGAGCAGCGCGAGCTGCACGGCCTGCTCGAGCGCCGGGCGCCGGGCGCCGAGCGCCGCGATCTCCTCGCGCGCCAGCCCGGCAAGCTCGGGATCCGCCAGCATCGCCTCGGCGGCGGCCGTCTCGGCGATCAGGGTGTGCCAGGCCCGCACGGTCTCGACCACCGGCTTTAGGTCGGCATAGTCGCGGCTGAGGGCCGCAAACTCCGCCTGGGGCACGCCCGCGGCCAGCCGCGCCTCGAGATAGTCGAAGCGGGCGAGCAGGCTGTCGAGCTTGTCGGCGGCGATCATGGCGCGCCTGAATGGCAAGCGCGCGGCGTGGGGTCAAGGGAGGACCCCGGGGGGCGCTATTGCTCCAGCGGCTTCAGGGCGGCGAGCCAGGCCTCGACCCGCGCGCGATTGACCCCGAGATCGCTGTAGCCGTAGCGCGCGCGCGAAAAGATCGCGAGCGTCGCCCGGTCCGGCCCAAGCGCGATCGCGCGCACGGCGATGTAATCGGGAAACCGCAACACCTCGCTGCGCTGGACATAGCTCATCCAGAGCTCGTCCGGCCGCCCCGCAATCCGCTCGGTCCGGGCCTGCCGTTGCGCCATCTCGTCGAGCGTGCGGGCGAGGGTTGCGGCATCGGCCCGGTAGACCGGCGCCACGGCATCCGCCCCCGGCGTGCCCGCGGGGCCCACGCGCCAGCCGTTGGGCGTCCGCGGCACCGGCGCGGTCAGCGGATCGACATGCCAGCGCGCGAGCGGGGTGTGGGGCACGAAGCGCACCAGCGTCAGGGCGACCCCGGCGAGAAAGAGCGCACCGAGGACGAGGGTGTAGAGGATGAACCGCATGGTCAGGCGGCAGCGTCCCCGCGGGCAAGTGCGGCGGCGCGCGCTTCGACCAGTTCCACAATGTGCTCGACCATCCGGCCATTGTCGAGCTTGTGGTCCTGTCGCCCCGCCAGATAGACCATGCCCGACCCGGCCCCCCCGCCGGTAAAGCCGATATCGGTCATCAGCGCCTCGCCCGGTCCGTTGACCACGCAGCCGATGATCGAGAGGCTGATGGGCGTCTGGATATGGGCGAGGCGTTCCTCGAGCACCGCGACCGTCTTGATCACGTCAAAGCCCTGCCGCGCGCAGGACGGGCACGAGATGATGGTGACGCCGCGGTGGCGCAGGCCAAGGGACTTGAGGATCTCGTTGCCGACCTTCACCTCCTCGACCGGATCAGCCGAAAGGCTGACGCGCAGCGTGTCGCCGATCCCCATCCAGAGCAGCATCCCGAGGCCGATCGAGGATTTGATCGTGCCGCTGACGAACCCGCCCGCTTCGGTGATGCCGAGATGGATGGGGGCGTCGCAGGCCTCGGCCAGCCCCTGGTAGGCGGCGGCGGCCATGAAGACGTCGGACGCCTTCACGCTGATCTTGAAATCGTGGAAGTCATTGTCCTGCAGGATGCGGATATGATCGAGCCCGCTCTCGATCATCGCGTCCGGGCAGGGCTCGCCGTATTTGTCCAGCAGGTGGCGTTCGAGCGACCCTGCGTTCACGCCGATACGGATCGAGCAGCCATGGTCCCGGGCGGCCTTGATGACCTCACGCACGCGCTCGGCGGACCCGATGTTGCCGGGATTGATGCGCAGGCACGCAGCGCCCGCCTCGGCCGCCTCGATCGCGCGGCGATAATGGAAATGGATATCGGCGACGATCGGGACCGGCGAGCCGCGCACGATCGCCTTCAGCGCCGCGGCCGATTCGGGGTCGGGGACCGAAACGCGCACGATATCGGCACCCGCATCGGCCGCGGCGCGCACCTGCGCGATCGTGCCCATGATGTCGGTTGTCAGCGTGTTGGTCATGGTCTGGACCGAGATCGGCGCATCGCCGCCGACGAGCACCGATCCGACCCGGATCTGGCGGCTCTTGCGGCGCGTGATGTTGCGCCAGGGTCGGATGTGATTGTCCATGGGCGGGGCTCCCTTCGGCGTCGCAATCGGCGAGACGGTAAGCGGATGGCCCGCGCTTGTCACGCCGGACGTCACGGGACGGGGGCCGCGATCACTCGGCGGCGGGGAGGCCCGCGCGCTCCTCGGGCGCCGGGGTCACCGGCGCCACCTCTGCCGCCCGCGGCCAGGACGCCGCGATGTCCGCCGCGGCCAGCGACACGTCGCGGGCGACGCCTGAGCCCTTGCCCAGCGGGCCGAAGACCAGACCGCCGACCTGCAGGAAGACCGCGCCGGAATTGCCCGCGCGCAGCAGCGGGCCGGCGAGCTCGGGGGCCACGGCGTAGCTCTCGCCGGGATTGAGGATCTTCTCGAACACGATGCTGCCATCGGCAAGGTAGATGCGGATCCAGGCGTTGTCGCGCGCAAAGACCGCGACGTCGGGGGGGCCGGCGGGTGGCGCTGCCGCCACCGCATCGGCGATGGCTGCGGGCAGGACGGCCATCGCCGATGCGGCGGCGGCCGGGGGGATGACGGCCGGGATGCTGCGCGCCGGACCGGGGGCGAAGCGCCCGATCCGGTCGGGATCGATTGCCGCGATCGGGCCGTCGCGCGGCTCGATCCGCGGCGCCTCGACCTGGGGGGTGTAGAGGGTGCCGCGCGCGAGGCTGCGCTGATCCGCCGGCAGGCCGGGGGAGGCGGTCTCGGCGGCGGCAAGCTCCGGGATGGCGGGAATGTCGATGCCCCCCAGCACCTCCGGCGCCTGGGCGACGGGGGCGAAGTCGATGCGCTGGATGTCGCGCAGGACATACCAGGCCCCGTAGCCGATGCCCACGATCAGGGCGAGCAGCACCAGGACGGACCCCAGCCCCGACAGCGCCGCGGCCGAGACACCCCGCCCCGCGCGGGGCAGGAAGCGGGCGCGGGCCAGTCCCTCGTCCACCGCGCTGGTCATGGGAAGGACGCGGGCGGTCGCACCGCGGCCGACGGACCCGGCAAGCTCCGCGCTGACCCCCTGAAACCCGCTTTCGGCGCAAAAGCGGCGAAAGGTGGTTTCGGGTTCGCGGCCGAGGTAGCGCGCGTAGGTGCGGACATAGCCGGCGACAAAGCCGCGATTGGGGAAAACCGAGGCGTCGCAATTCTCGATCGCATCGACATAGGCCGCCTTGATCTTCAGATCGCGCTGGACGTCGAGCAATGACTTTCCGATGGAGGCACGGTCGCCGCGCAGCTCGTCACCAAGCCGAAGCTCGTACGAGTCAAAGCCCATCAGGGTCACGACGGTCTCGTCCCGCATCCTGCGCTCGCCAGGTTGTGTCCCGCCAGATTGGACACTTATTGTTTTATGAACGGTTAATGCCATACAGGGATTCGGCCCCGGGTCGCAACAAAGTCTGCCGCCAGGCGGCGGAAAATCCTGGGGATTGTTTCGGCTCGCCCCCCGGGTTCTGGCGGGGGGCGGTTCCGGTTTCCGCTTGCTGAAAAACCCCCGGCCCCCCAGGCCCCGCCCTTGACCGTTCCGCCGCGGGTCGCAGGTTCCGGACGGTGGCGATCGGCCGCGGGGGAGGGTTCGGGTGCAGGCGCTCTGGCTGGCGTGGATGGTCGGACTTCTCGGGTTTCTCGTGCTTTGGCCCCTCAGCCTCCTGCGGCGCGATGCGAGTGTCGTCGATTTCTGGTGGGCGCCGGGGATCGGTGCCATGGCCCTGGTCGCGTGGTTTGCGGCCGAGGGGCCGCGCGGTCCGCACGCGGCGGTTCTCCTTGTCCTGCTGGTCGGCTGGGCGCTTCGGCTCGGCTGGGTGCTGGCCGCGCGGCGGCTGCGCGAAGGTGCCGAGGATCCGCGCTACACCGACCTGCGCCGGGCCTGGGACCCGGGGTTCTGGTGGAAAAGCTTCTTCGTCGTGTTTCTGTTGCAGGGGATCCTGCAGGGCGCGGTTGCGGCGGGCGCGCTTTCGGCGCTTCTTGCCGAGGCCCGGCCCTTCGGACCTCTCGGCGGGATCGGCGTTGCGGTCAGCCTTGCCGGTCTGGTGGTCGAGGGCATCGCCGACAGGCAACTCGACCGGTTCCGCCGGCAGGTTCCCCATGGCGGGCTCCTGTCGAGCGGTCTTCGCGCCCATATGCGCTATCCCAGCTATGCGGGCGAGATCGCAGCCTGGGGCGGAATCGCCCTGATCGCCGTGGAGGCCGGGGTGTGGTGGGCGCCGGCGTCCTGGGCGCTGCTCATGGTCCTGCTCCTGAAGCTGTCGGGCGTCCCGATCCTTGACACACGGCTGGCCGCGACCCGCCCGGGCTATGCCGCCTACCGGGACGCGGTCCCCGCCCTCCTCCCCCGGCTGGGACCGCTCCTCTCGCGGCGCGGGGCCAAGGACGGGACCCGGGCCTGAGACCGCTGCCGCGCGGGGACCTGACACCGGGCGCGGCATGGGGCGGATCAGTAGATGTAGCGGATCTGTTCGGACCAGTAGCGCTCCATCCGGCGCAGATCGGTGTTGATCTGGCCGAGGCGCTGCGAGGCGATCAGGCCGCGGTCCGCGATACCCTCCGCATGTCGGCGGAACAACTCTCCCACGATGCGCCGGACCTCCTGCCCGCGCTCGGTCAGGCGCACGCGCACGGCCCGGCGGTCAACCTCGCAGCGCTGGTGGTGCATGTACCCCGCCTCGACCAGCTTCTTGAGGTTGTAGGAGACGTTCGAGCCCTGGTAGTAACCGCGCGTTTTCAACTCGCCCGCCGTCACCTCGTGATCGGAGATGTTGAAGAGCAGCAGCGCCTGGACGGCGTTGATGTCGAGCAGGCCAAGCCGCTCGAACTCGTCCTTGATCACATCGAGCAGGAGCCGGTGCAGCCGCTCGACCAGCGCAAGGGTTTCGAGATAGCCGGGCAGGAACTCATCCACCGGCTCGTGGCTTGGCGGGGCAATCGGAACTTGCAGCGTCATACTTCCCTCTCCGGCTACACGGGGTTCGAGGGACAGATTCGCGGAAAGCTCACAAGTTTCGGTTAACTGCGCAGGTATGTGCGCAAATTGTTCTCAGTTTGATCTTATCGGACCGGCGAGGCCCCAGACCCCAACCCCGCCCGGATCCGCCCGATCAGCGCGACATGCTCGGCCGGTGCATCCGCCGCCCCGGTGACCCAGAGAAAAAGATCCTGGTCGTTCTCGGCCAGGAGCCCCTCGTAGGCATCGAGCGCCGGTCCGTCGAGCATGGCCAGACCCCGGTCGGCGAACGGGCCGAGGATCAGGTCCATCTCGCGCATGCCCCGGCGCCAGCTGCGCATGCGCAGGCGCCGCAGCCGGACCTCGCGGCTTTCGCGCATCATTGCGGCATCTCCCACAGCCGTGCGGCACCGCGCACCCCGGAACTGTCGCCGAACCGGGCCGGGCAGAGCCGGATGGTCGCGCGGTCGGCAAACACATGCGGCATCATCGCGGGCTCCAGATCGGTGTAGAGATGCGCCATGTTCGATAGGCCGCCGCCGAACACGAACACCTCGGGGTCGATCACGTTCACGATCACGGCCAGCATGCGCGCAAGGCGCTGGAGGTGCCGCTCCAGCGTCGCCGTGGCCGCCGGATCGCCCGCGGCCGCGGCAGCGACGATCTCAGGGGCCTTTGCCGGCTGGGCCAGACGATTCACCCGCGCATGGTCCGCGGCCAGCGCCGGCCCCGCGAGCCACGTCTCCAGACATCCCCTGCGACCGCAGAAGCAGGTGGGACCATCGAGTTCCTCCTGCGTGCGCGCGACGAGCGGGATGTGCCCCCATTCGCCGCCGAGCCCGTTGGCCCCCGATACAATCCGCCCATGGATCACCAGCCCGCCCCCGACCCCCGTTCCGAGAATGACCCCGAAAACCGATGCGGCCCCCGCTGCCGCGCCATCGATGGATTCCGACAGCACGAGACAGTTCGCGTCGTTCTCAAGCTTCACCGGGGTCCCCAGCGCGTCCGACAGGTCGCGGTCGAATGCGTGGTGAAAGAGCCAGGTCGCATTGCCGTTGCGCACATGCCCGGTGCTGGGCGAGATCGAGCCCGGGATCCCGATCCCGACCTGACCCACCGCCACCCCCGCCTCGGCCGCGACCCGGCGGACAAGATCGGCCACGGCGCGCACGGAGCCATGGTAATCCTCGCGCGGGGTGGGCACGCGCATCCGCCCGCGCTCCTCGCCCTGGGGCGACAGGTATACCCCCTCGATCTTCGTGCCGCCGAAATCGACCCCGATGCCCATGCCGCTCAGTCCCCGAAAACCGCGGTCAGATCGCGGAACCCCTTGAATTCGATCGCGTTGCCCGCGGGATCGGTGATGAAGAACGTCCGCTGCTCGCCCGGCTCTCCGGCAAAGCGGGTCTGGGGCTCCACGAGGAACGGCAACCCGGCTGCCCGGACCCGTGCCGCCATCGCGTCCCAGGCCGCCAGATCGAGCACCGCACCGAAATGGGGGACGGGCACGGTCTTGCCATCCACCGATCCCCCTCCCTCGGGCGCGCGGGCCCCGAGATGCGCGCTCATCTGGTGGCCGAAGAAATCGAAGTCCTGCCATGTCGGCGCCGCGCGACCCATGGGGCAGCCGAGCACGTCGCCATAGAAGACGCGCGTCGCGTCCAGATCGGCGACCAGGAATGCGAGATGGAACGGGGTCACGGGGCACCCGTCAGGCTGCGCGCAAGCCGGGACAGCCGCTCGGCCAGGCGCAGCTGCTCGGCGCGGATTTCGCGAAGCTCTGCCATGACCGCGGGGGCCACCGCCGCGCCGCTGCGCGGGCGCAGGTCAGGCCCCGGGCCCTGCCCCGCCATCAGCCACAGAAGCGGCACGTTGAGCACGCCTGCAAGCATCTGGAGCTTGTTTGGCCGGGGCTCGGAGCGGTCGGCCTCCCAGTTCAGCACCGTCTCGGCCTTCACCCCTGCCTGGCGGGCGAGCTGGGCGACGCTCACGCCCATCGCCTCGCGCGCGGCGGTCACCCTGTCGCCGAAGGTCGCGCTGTCGTCCGAGAAATCGGCCTCCGACCAGTCCTCTTCCGCGGGCATCGCAGCGTTCTCCCCCCCATTTCCACCGGCTTACCATGCGCGGCACCGAATAAAAACCGCCGCACGGCGATCTGCAACCGCCTTGCAGCCCCCGGCATGGGCCCCTATCACCGGGGGGTTCAACCGCGGAGCCGCCGATGTCGTTCCTGTCCCAGACCCTTGCGCGCGTGAAGCCCTCGCCCACCGTGGCCGTCACCACCAAGGCGGCGGAGCTGAAGGCCGCGGGGATGGACATCATCGGGCTCGGGGCGGGCGAGCCCGATTTCGACACCCCCCAGAACATCAAGGACGCGGCCAAGGCCGCGATCGACGCGGGCCGCACGAAATACACCGCACCCGACGGGATCGCGGAGCTGAAGCGCGCAATCGCGGCGAAATTCGCGCGCGAGAACGGGCTGAGCTACACCCCGTCCCAGGTCACGGTCGGCGTGGGGGGCAAGCACGTGATCTACAACGCCCTAATCGCCACGCTGAACCCGGGCGACGAGGTCATCATTCCCGCCCCCTACTGGGTCAGCTATCCCGACATGGTGCTGCTGGGCGGCGGCACGCCGGTGATCGTACCCTGCGGCGCAGAGCAGGGGTTCAAGATGACGCCCGACCAGCTTGCCGCGGCGATCACGCCCCGGACGAAATGGCTGATCTTCAACTCCCCCTCCAACCCCACCGGGGCGGGCTACACGGCGGAGGAGATCCGGGGCCTGACCGACGTGCTTCTGGCCCATCCGCAGGTCTGGACCATGGCCGACGACATGTACGAACATGTGGCCTATCCCCCCTTCGTGTTCGCAACCCCCGCGGCGGTCGAGCCGCGGCTTCATGACCGCATCCTGACCGTCAACGGCGTCTCAAAAGCCTATGCCATGACCGGCTGGCGCATCGGCTACGCGGCGGGGCCCGAAATGCTGATCGGCGCAATCCGCAAGCTTCAGAGCCAGTCCACCACCAATCCGTCCTCGATCAGCCAGTGGGCCGCGGTCGAGGCGCTGAACGGGCCGCAGGACTACATCGCGCTCAGCCGCGCGCATTTCCTGCGCCGCCGCGATCTGATCGTGGGGCTGCTGAACCAGTGCCCCGGCGTGGTCTGCCCAGTGCCCGAGGGGGCGTTCTACGTCTACCCCTCCATCGCGGGCTGCATCGGCAAGACATCCGCGGCTGGCCGCCCGATCGCGACCGACGAGGATTTCGTGACCGCATTGCTGGAGGAAACCGGCGTCGCCGTGGTCCAGGGCGCAGCCTTCGGCCTGTCGCCCGCGTTCCGCGTCAGCTACGCGACATCCGACGCCCAGCTGGAGGAGGCGGGGGCCCGCATCCGGCGGTTCTGCAACGGCCTGCACTGACCGGGGTCCAGAGGCGACCCGTCTCGACCCTGCCCGCGGGCGGCAGTATCACGCTGACGGCCCGCAGGTGCAGCTCAACGGTAGAGTTCTTACTTCCCAAGCTGGCACGGCGAGTTTCGCGGTGATCTGCTCCCTAAAAGCTGGACCATTTTTGGCTAGAGTTTTCCGCGGCCTTGACCCCTGGCCGGGCAGGAGCGGAGACGATGAGAGCGAGCAAGTTTTTGGACAGCCAGAAGGCGTTTATCCTCAAGCAAGGCGACGACGGCGTGCCCGTGGCGGAGATCTGCCGCAAGGCCGGCATCAGCCAGGCGACCTATTTCTCTTGGCGCAAGAAGTTTGCCGGGCTTCTTCCGACCGAGATGCGGCGGCTGAAGCAGCTCGAGGACGAGAACGGATGGCTGAGAAAGCTGGTCGCCGACCTATCCCTCGACAAGGAGATGCTGTGAGGCACGTCGTGCACCGAAAGCTCGTTCGCCAATGTCTCTCGGACCAGTGGCGTTCCATTGGCTCACCCTGCCCGGAAAGCGTGAGCTGGTGGAC
>JANNOT010000454.1:0-6153 GCA_031399375.1 Paraoceanicella sp. | reverse complement strand
GCCGCTGATGCACGTGATTGCCGCCAAGGCCGTGGCCTTCGGGGAGGCGCTGCGCCCCGAATTCCGCGCCTATGCCGCCCAGGTGGTCAGGAACGCCCAGGCGCTGGCCGACGAGCTGATGAAGGGCGGGCTCGACACCGTCACCGGCGGGACCGATACCCATGTGGTCCTGGTGGACCTGCGCCCCAAGGGCGTGAAGGGCAACGACACGGAAAAGGCGCTCGGCCGCGCCCACATCACCTGCAACAAGAACGGCATCCCCTTCGACCCCGAAAAGCCCACCGTGACCTCCGGCGTGCGCCTCGGCAGCCCCGCGGGCACCACCCGCGGCTTCATGGAGGGCGAGTTCCGCGAGATCGGCCGGCTGATCGTGGAGGTTGTGGACGGCCTCGCCGCGAACGGCGCCGACGGCAACGCCGAGGTCGAGATGGCGGTCAAGGCACGGGTCAAGGCGCTCTGCGACGCCTTCCCCGTCTATGGCGCGGGCGTGCTCGCCTGAATGCTGCTCCTGGGGTCAGGCGACCTCTGTGCCGCCTGATTCCTCCCACGGCCAGATCACTTCCTTGATGTCGGAGTTCTTGAGACCGAGCGTCGTGATGGCGCCGGTCACCCATTTCTGGCATTCGGCGTGGCTCTTGAACTTCTTCTTGGAATAGTACTTGTCGCGGTCCTTCGTCTTGAAGCCGCCGATCGCATTTCCGCCCATGGTACGTCTCCCTTTCTGCGAGGTGTATCGGCGATCCTGCAACCAGGGGCTGAGCAGATCAAGGGGCTCGCGCGCAGACCCCTGTGGCGCCCAGGCCACATCAACATGTGGGGTCCACGCCACCCCCCTACCCAATCTCTCGGCACACTCCTATACTGGCGGCGCCTGTCGGGGGAGGTCGCCATGCGCTGTCCATTCTGCGGAAACGTCGAGACCCAGGTGAAGGACAGCCGCCCGGCCGAGGATCACGTGTCGATCCGCCGGCGCCGCTACTGCCCCGCCTGCGCCGGGCGCTTCACGACCTATGAGCGGGTGCAGCTGCGCGACCTGACGGTCATCAAGAAGTCCGGGCGACGCGAGGATTTCGACCGTGACAAGCTGGAGCGGTCAATCCGCATCGCGCTCCAGAAACGGCCCATCGAGCCCGAGCGCATCGACCAGATGATCTCGGGCATCGTGCGGCGGCTGGAATCGCTCGGCGATTCGGACGTGCGCTCCGACCAGATCGGCGCGATCGTGATGGAGACGCTGTCGCGCATCGACACCGTCGCCTATGTCCGCTTCGCCAGCGTCTACAAGAATTTCCAGGCGGCGGATGATTTCGAGGATTTCGTGTCCGAGCTTCGCCCGTCCGACCTGCGCCCCCAGACGGCCGTCGCCGAAGAGCGTTGAGATGGCCGATGCGGACGCGCGCTTCCTGCGCGCCGCCCTCACCCTCGCGCGGCGCGGGTTGGGGCGGGTCTGGCCGAACCCGGCCGTGGGGTGCATCATCACCCAGGGCAGCCGCGTGGTGGCGCGCGGATGGACCCAACCGGGGGGGCGACCCCATGCCGAGACCATGGCGCTCGCGGTCGCGGGCGACGGGGCACGTGGTGCCACGGCCTACATCACGCTCGAGCCCTGCAGCCATTACGGCCACACCCCACCCTGCGCCGAGGCGCTGGTGACGGCGGGGATCGCGCGGGTCGTCTCGACGATCGAGGATCCGAACCCGCGCGTCTCGGGCATGGGGTTCTCGCGCCTTCGCGCCGCAGGGATCGAGGTGGTGACGGGCCTGATGACCGACGAGGCCCGGTCGCTGAATCGCGGGTTCCTGACGCTCCAGGGCGAGGGGCGGCCGATGGTCACGCTCAAGCTCGCGACGAGCCTCGACGGGCGGATCGCCACGGTCACGGGTGAAAGCCGCTGGATCACCGGCGAGGCGTCCCGTCGCCTCGTGCACCTGATGCGGGCCGAACATGACGCGATCCTGGTCGGCGCGGGCACGGTGCGGGCGGATGATCCATTGCTGGACGTGCGCGACATCGGGCTCGCCGACGCCTCGCCCGTGCGGGTCGTCGCCGATGGCGGACTGTCCACCCCGACCGGGTCGCGGCTGGTCCGGACGGCGGGGCGGATCCCGCTCTGGCTGGCGCACCGCGCGGACGCCGCACCCGCGCGGGCCGAGGCGCTGGAGGCGCTCGGCGTCGGGCTGATCCCGTGTCCGACCGAGCCGGGCGGGATGCTCGACCTGCGCGGGCTCCTCGGCGCGCTTGCCGCGCGCGGGATCACCCGGCTCTTCTGCGAGGGCGGCGGTCAGATGGCCGCGGCGCTCCTGCGCCTGGGGCTCGTCGACAGGCTCATCACCACGACCGCGGGCAAGGTCATCGGCGGCGACGGCACGCCTTGTACCGCCTCGCTCGGGGTGATGCGGCTCGCCGACGGTCCGGAATTCCGCCTTGCCAGCCTGCGCCAGATCGGGACCGACACCCTGGTGGAATGGGAACGCCCCTGAGCGTCCCCGGCACCGTCCGGCGCGCCGTCCCGTGACCGAGCCCCGCCTTGCGCCGCCGGGCCAAGGGCGCTAGTCACCGCGGGGCGGCGCGTGGAGCCGCAGGGCGGGGGACCAGCAGGATGTTCACGGGCATCATCACCGATATCGGCGAGGTGGTGGCGATCGAGCGGCGCGGCGACACCCGCCTTCGGCTTGCCTGTGGCTATGACCTCTCGACCGTCGCCATCGGCGCGTCGATCTCCTGCGACGGCGTCTGCCTGACCGTGGTGGACAAGGGGACCGGGGCCCGGGCGTGGTTCGACGTGGACGCCTCGGCCGAAACGCTCGCCCGCACGACGCTCGGCACCTGGGCACCCGGGCGCCGGGTGAACCTGGAACGCGCGCTGCGGGTGGGCGACGAGCTTGGGGGGCATATCGTGTCCGGCCATATCGACGGCCTGGCCCGCGTGACCGCGATCACGCCCGAGGGCGACAGCACCCGCTACCGCTTCGATGCCCCCCGCCCGCTCGCGCGGTTCATCGCACCCAAGGGGTCGATCGCGCTCAACGGCACGTCGCTGACCGTGAACGAGGTCGAGGACACCGCCTTCGGCATCAACCTCATCCCCCACAGCCGGACCCACACCAACTGGGGCGACACGGCGGTCGGCGACACGGTGAACCTCGAGATCGATACCCTCGCGCGCTACGTCGCCCGCCTGGCAGAGATGTCCGCATGACCGAGGATTTCACGGACGCGATATCCTCGGTCGAGGAGATCATCGAGGATGCGCGCAACGGCCGCATGTTCATCCTGGTCGATCACGAGGACCGCGAGAACGAGGGGGACCTGGTGATCCCCGCCCAGATGGCGACGCCGATGGCGGTGAACTTCATGGCGATCCACGGGCGCGGGCTGATCTGCCTGGCCATGACGGGCACCCAGATCGACCGGCTCGGCCTGCCCCTCATGTCGCCGTCAAACCAGTCGCGGCACGAGACGGCCTTCACCACCTCGATCGAGGCGCGCGAGGGGGTGACGACCGGCATCTCGGCCCATGACCGCGCCCATACGATCGCGGTCGCGATCAACCCCGAAACCGGTCCCCAGGACATCGCTACCCCGGGCCATGTGTTTCCGCTGCGCGCCAAGGACGGGGGGGTCCTGGTACGCGCGGGGCATACCGAGGCGGCGGTGGACATTGCGCGGCTCGCCGGGCTGACGCCTGCGGGTGTGATCTGCGAGATCATGAACGACGATGGCACCATGGCGCGCCTGCCTGACCTCGTCGCCTTCGCGCAGCGCCACGGGCTGAAGATCGGCACGATCTCGGATCTCATCGCCTATCGCCGCCGCAACGACAACCTGGTGCGCGAAAGCGCGCAGAAGGCCGTCCGGTCCGAGCATGGCGGCGACTGGCTCTTGCGCGTCTTCACCGACCAGACCGAGGGGGCCGAGCATCTGGTCCTGACCAAGGGCGATCTCGGCGCACCTGGCCCGGTGCTGGTGCGCATGCATGTGGCCAACATCATCGAAGACATGCTGGCGCTCAGCCCCGGGCGGTCCCACCAGCTCCACGATGCGATGCGGCTCATCGACCAGGAGGGGCGCGGCGCCGTCGTGGTGCTGCGCGATCTCTCGGCCCGCGCGATCAGCAACATGGTCGCACCCACGGGCGTGTCGCCCAACACGCTGCGCGTCTACGGGATCGGCGCCCAGATCCTGAGCGCGCTGGGGATCCACGACCTGATCCTTCTCACAAACTCCCCGACCCCGCGCGTCGTGGGGCTCGAGGGGTACGGGCTCAGCATCCATTCCACGCGCGCGATCTCCGGCGAGGGGGGCTGAGCCATGGCCGGCCCACGCCACGTCCGCCTCGCCGTGCCGACGCTCGACCCAGCCCCGGTCGTCCTGCTGGTCGTCGCCCCCTATTACCGCGACATCGCGGACGCCCTGATTGCAGGCGCCCGCGCGGTCCTCGAGACCGCGGGGGCCCGGCATGAGACGATCGAGGTCCCCGGCGCGCTGGAGCTTCCGCCGGCCATCCGGCTCGCCCGCGACCATTTCGACGGCTTCGTGGCGCTCGGCTGCGTGATCCGGGGCGAGACGACCCATTACGAGACGGTCTGCAATGACAGCGCGCGCGGGCTGACCCTGCTGGGGCTCGAAGGGATCTGCATCGGCAACGGGATCCTGACCGTGGAATCCCACCCCCAGGCCCGGGTCCGCGCCACGGACCAGGACAAGGGCGGCGATGCCGCCACGGCCGCCTTGCACCTGATCGCCCTCGCCCGCCGGTTCGGAACCACACGATGATGGTCCGCCTGCCCGCCGCCGCGATGCGCCGCCGGCGCTCTGCGGCCCGGCTCTACGCCGTGCAGGCCCTCTTCCAGATGGAGGCGCAGGGCGTGGCGCTCGACGAGGTACTGGCGGAATTCGAGACCCACCGCATCGGCGCGGACATCGACGGCGACGTCTATGAGGAGGCGGACGTGGCCCATTTCCGCGCCCTGGTGACTGAGGCGGTACGCCGCCAGGCCGAGATCGACCAGCTCACCGACCGCGCGCTCGTCGCCAAATGGCCGATCCATCGCATCGATCCGACTTTGCGGGCGCTCTTTCGCGCGGCGGGGTCCGAGATCGTCAGCACGTCAACCCCGCCAAAGGTGGCTATCACCGAGTTCGTCGATGTCGCCAAGGCGTTCTTCCCGGGCGGCAAGGAGCCGTCCTTCGTGAATGCCGTGCTCGACCACATCGCGCGCGAGGTCAAGCCGCAGGCGTTCGGCTGAACCGGCGCCCCACGCCGCGCCAGACCCGCCCGTCGATCACGCTCAGACCCAGCGCGATCAGCGCCATGCCGACCGCATCCTGCCCCTCCAGCCGCTCGCCCAGCACCAGCGCGCCCATCAGGATGGCCGTGACCGGGACGAGCAGCGTCACCAGCAGGATGTTGGTCGCCCCCACCCGGTCGAGCAGCCGGTAATAGAGCAGATAGGCGAGCGCCGTGGACACCAGCGCTAGCGCCAGCAGCGCCGCGATCGCGGCACCCGACGGCGCAGGCAGACGCCAGGGCGCATCGATCGCCACCATCACAGGCGCGAGCAGCAGCGCCGCGATCCCGAGCGGCGCTGCCGCCACGGCGATCCGGTCCGCCCCGTACCCCTTCAGGCGCCGGGCATAGACCCCCGAGCAGGCATAGAGCAGCGCCGCCGCCAGGCACGCGCCCTGCGCGGTCGGATCGGCGCCAAGCCCCGTCAGCGCATCGGGTCCGATCACCCAGGCGACCCCCGCGACGCCGATTCCCACCCCGATCAGCCGCCGCAGGCTGAAGGGTTCGTCGGCAAGCACCAGGCCCGCGACGACGACCCCGAAGAGCGGCGTGGTCGCATTCAGGATCGAGGCGAGCCCCGAGGGGATCCGCGTCTGCGCCCAGGCGATCAGCAGGAAAGGCACCACGTTGTTGATGACCGCCAGCAGCGCGAAGTCGCGCCAGATCCGTCCCCGTGGCCAGGCGCGCGCCCCGAGCACCATGACCACCCCAAGCGCCAGGGCCGCGAGCCCGACCCGCGTGGTGACGACCGTGAGCGGCGGCAGCTCGCGCACCGCGATGCCCACATAGAGGAACGAGCCCCCCCAGATCAGCGACAGGAGCGCGAGCAGCCCCCAGTCCCGCGCCGACATCGTCGTGGAAAT
>JANNOT010000411.1:0-4776 GCA_031399375.1 Paraoceanicella sp. | reverse complement strand
TGGCCGGTCCATACCTGGCTGCCCGACGCCCATGTGCAGGCCCCCACGGCGGGATCGGTCGTGCTCGCCGCGATCCTGCTGAAGATGGGGGGGCTACGGCTTCCTGCGCTTCAGCCTGCCGATGTTCCCGGTCGCCTCCGAGCTGATGGCGACCTTCGTTTTCACCCTCTCGGTCATCGCGATCGTCTACACCAGCCTTGTCGCGCTGATGCAGGAGGATATGAAGAAGCTCATCGCCTACAGCTCCGTCGCCCATATGGGGTTCGTGACCATGGGGATCTTCGCGGCGAACCGGCAGGGGGTGGATGGTGCTATCTTCCAGATGCTGAGCCACGGCTTCATCTCGGGCGCGCTCTTTCTCTGCGTCGGGGTGATCTATGACCGGATGCACACGCGCGACATCGCGGCCTATGGCGGGCTGGTCAATCGGATGCCCGCCTACGCGCTCGTCTTCATGCTCTTTACCATGGGCAATGTCGGCCTGCCGGGGACGAGCGGGTTCGTGGGCGAATTCCTGACCCTGATGGGGGCGTTCCAGGCCAACACCTGGGTTGCGTTCGGCGCGACGCTCGGCGTGATCCTGTCCGCGGCCTATGCGCTCTGGCTTTACCGCCGGGTGGTATTCGGCGACCTGGTCAAGACCAGCCTTGCGACCATCCGCGACCTCGACCTGCGCGAGCGCGCGCTTTTTGCCCCGCTGGTCATCGCCACCATCCTGCTCGGGATCTATCCCGGTCTGATCACCGACGTGATCGGGCCGACGGTGGGCGCCATGCTCGCCTCCTATGACACGGCACTCGCGGGGGCGGCACCTCAGCTCGCCCAGAACTGAAGGATGGGGCGATGATCGGCCAAGATGTCAGCGTGATCCTGCCGGAGCTCGCGCTCGCCCTGTTCGCGATGGCGGTGCTGATGTGGGGCGTGTTCCGCGGCGATCGGTCCGCGCCCGAGCTGCCGTTCTACGCAACCGCCGTGGTGCTTGCCGCCATCGCGGTCTGGGTCGGTCTGATGCCCCCCGGGCGGCACGAGGCGTTCGCCGGGCTCTTCATCGACGACGGCTTCGCCCGGTTCGCCAAGGTGACGCTGCTCCTCGGCGCGGCGGTGATGCTCGCGCTCAGTGTCGAGTACATGCGCGACCGCGCGCTGTTGAAGTTCGAGTTCCCCGCACTCGTCGCCCTGGCCGCGACGGGCATGATGATGATGGTGTCGGCCGGGGACCTGATCGCGCTCTACATGGGGCTGGAGCTGCAATCGCTCGCGCTCTACGTGATCGCGGCGTTCCGGCGCGATTCGATCCGCTCGACCGAGGCGGGGCTGAAGTATTTCGTGCTCGGCGCGCTGTCCTCAGGGCTTCTGCTCTACGGTGCCTCGTTGATCTACGGCTATGCCGGGGCGACGGGGTTCGGGGCGATCGCATCCGTGGTGACGGCCGAGGGCATGGGGCTCGGGATGCTCTTCGGCCTCGTGTTCGTCTGCACGGGGCTCGCCTTTAAGGTTTCGGCGGCGCCCTTTCACATGTGGACGCCCGATGTCTACGAGGGCTCGCCCACGCCGGTCACCGCGTTCTTCGCCACGGCGCCCAAAGTGGCGGCGGCGGCGCTCTTTGCCCGGGTGCTCTTCGATGCCTTCGGCGGTGCGGTCGGCGACTGGCAGCAGATCCTCGCCTTTCTCGCCGTCGCCTCGACCTTCCTGGGCGCCATCGCCGCGATCGGTCAGACCAACATCAAGCGGCTGATGGCCTATTCCTCGATCAGCCACATGGGCTTTGCCCTTCTCGGCCTCGCGGCGGGGACCGAAGCGGGGGTGGAGGCGCTGCTGATCTATCTTGCGATCTATGTCACCATGAATGTCGGGGTGTTCGCCTTCATCCTGAACATGGAGCGTGACGGCCAGCCGGTCACCGACATCAACGCGCTGTCGGGCTATTCCACGGCGGAACCCGCGCGGGCGCTCGCCCTGCTCGTGCTGATGTTCAGCCTGGCAGGGATCCCGCCGCTGGTGGGATTCTTTGGAAAGTTCTACGTCTTCGTGGCCGCCGTCGATGCGGGGCTCGCCTGGCTGGCGGTGGCGGGGGCGATCGCGTCGGTCATCGGCGCGTTCTACTACCTGCGCATCGTCTATCTGATGTATTTCGGGGCGGGCGAGCCGGGTCTGAACGGGCGGATGCCGCTGATCCACGGGGTGGCGCTCGCGGGCGCCTCGCTGGCGATGGCGATCGGCTGGTTCCCGATCATCAACCTCTTCGGGGTTGAGGCGATGGCGGGGGCGGCCGCGGCGACGCTGCTGCAGTAGTGCCGACCTGGCCCGATGGCGTGGGGCGGGTGATCCTGCCCGAGACGGACAGCACCAATGCAGAGGCGGCGCGCCGTGCCGCTGCCGGTGCACGGGGGCCTATGTGGGTGCTTGCGCATCGCCAGCTGGCCGCGCGCGGACGGCGCGGGCGGGCCTGGGTGGCACCGGAGGGGAACTTTGCCGCCTCACTGCTGATGCCCGTCACCGATCCGGCCTCGGCCGCGCTGCGCTCGTTCACCGCCGCGCTCGCGCTCGACGAGGCGCTGGCGGCGCTGACCGGGCGGGCGGAGCTCCTTGCGCTGAAATGGCCGAATGACGTGCTGCTGCGCGGCCGAAAGCTTGCGGGCATCCTGCTCGAGACGGCCGCGGGCGGCCGGGCGCTTATCGTGGGCATCGGCGTGAACCTGGTCGCGTGCCCCCCGGCCGAGGCGCTGGAGCCCGGTGCGCTCGCGCCCGCGGCGCTCTGGCCCGAAACCGGTGTCCGGGCGACGCCCGGCGACCTGCTCGATGTGCTCGCCCCTGCTTTCGCGCGGTGGGAGGGGGTCCTGGCCGCCGACGGCTTCGCCCCCGTGCGCGCCGCATGGCTTGCCCGCGCGGCCCGGCTCGGCGAGCGCTTGACCGCACGCCTGCCCGGCGAGGTCGTCGCGGGCGTCTTCGAGACGGTGGACGCCGCAGGGGCGCTTGTTCTACACACGTCAACCGGTCGGCGCACCATTTACGCCGCCGAGATCCAGTTCACCTGAAAGGTGCTGCCGCCCATGCTTCTGGCCATCGATGTCGGCAACACCAACACGCTCTTTGCCGTGCATGACGGGCAGGATTTCATCGGCCAGTGGCGCTGCGCGACCAACCACCAGCGTACGGCGGACGAATACTTCGTCTGGCTCGTGGGGCTCATGGACCATCGCGGGCTCGATCCGAAGCAGGTCACGTCGGTCATCGTCTCCTCTGTCGTGCCGCGGGTGCTCTTCAACCTGCGCGTGCTCGCCACCCGCTATTTCGACACCCGCGCGCTGGTGGTGGGGCGCGAGGGGTGCGAGCTTGGCGTCCCCGTGCGGGTCGATGCGGGGACTGCCGTGGGCGCGGACCGGCTGGTGAACACCGTGGGCGCCTATGACCGCTACGGGGCCGACCTGATCGTGGTCGATTTCGGCACCGCGACGACGTTCGACGTGGTCGGCCATGACGGCGCCTACGAGGGGGGCGTGATCGCCCCCGGCGTGACCCTCAGCCTCGAGGCGCTGCACATGGCCGCGGCCGCCCTGCCGCATATCGACGTGACCCGCCCGGACCATGTGGTGGGCACCAACACCGTGGCCTGCATGCAGTCGGGCATCTACTGGGGCTATGTGGGGCTGATGGAGGGCATCTGCGCCCGCATCGTCGAGGAGCGCGACCGCCCGATGAAGGTGATCGGCACCGGCGGCCTCTCCACCCTTTTTGCACAAGGAACCGACGCCATCGACGTCATCGACACGGATCTGACCATCCACGGCCTCGTCTGCATCCACGCGCTCAACGCCGGGCGGAACGCGGAATGACCGCGCGGGGCGAGCTCGTGTTCCTGCCACTCGGCGGGGCAGGCGAGATCGGGATGAACATGTACCTCTACGGCCATGGCCCGGCGAAGAAGCAGCGCTGGATCATGGTCGATTGCGGCGTCACGTTCGGCGATATGGAGACGAGCCCAGGCGTGGACCTGATCATGGCCGACCCCGAGTTCATCGCGGCCCAGGCCGACCGGCTCGACGCCATCTTCATCACCCATGCCCATGAGGATCACGTGGGCGCCCTCGGCCGCCTCTGGCCCGAGCTGAAGGCGCCGATCTATGCCCGCCGCTTCACCGCGCGGATCGTGGAGCTGAAGCTCGAGGAGGCGGGGATCGAGACCGGGGCGATCCGCGTCGTGGGACCCATGCCCCAGATGGTCGAGGTGGGCGCGTTCCGTGTCGGCTTCCTGCCCGTGTCGCATTCGGTGCCTGAATCCTCGATGCTGGTGATCGAGGCGGGCGGGACCCGGGTCGTGCATACCGGCGATTTCAAGATCGACCGGACGCCCCAGATCGGCGAGCCGTTCGACGATGCGCCCCTCGCAGCCCTGGGTGCGCAGGGGGTGGACGTGGTGGTCTGCGACAGCACCAACGTCTTCGTGCCCCATGCCGGCCGGTCCGAGGCGGAGCTGGGTGAGCCGCTGACCGATCTGGTTCGGGGCAGCGACGGGCTGTTTGTTGCGACCACGTTCGCCTCGAACCTTGCGCGGCTGCGCACGCTGGCGCGCGCGGGCCAGGCGGCGGGCCGGTCGGTCACGGTCTATGGGCGCGCGATGCTGCGCATGATCGGCGCTGCGACCGAGACTGGCGTGCTGACCGATTTCCCCCCCGTGGTCGGCGAGGACCGCGCGGCGGACATCCCGGCCGAGCACCTGATGGTGCTGGCGTCGGGCAGCCAGGGCGAACGCCGCGCGGCCGTGGCCCAGATTGCCGC
>JANNOT010000403.1:0-6953 GCA_031399375.1 Paraoceanicella sp. | reverse complement strand
CCTCACGCTCCCCGGCCTCGGACGTTTCCCGCCACTGCCGGTAGGTGGCCAGATCGCGGGCACCGACCTGGTCGTTGCGCCAGGCGATGAAGGCCGGGTCAGCCTCCTCGTCCATTGCCGCATCGCCGTCCCCGGCCTCCGGTCCGATCCGGCCACCCCGTTGCCCGGCCCCGTAATTGTCCTCCGGGTCGCGCAGCGGATCGGGCGCGGGGGCCAGCCCGGCACCCCCCGATACCGGCGCACCGGGCGCAGGCGATGCGGTGGGCCCCATCGTGGGCGGGGTGACGGGCACATCCGGGCCGGCCGGGGGCACGATTTCCGGTGCCGGAACGGGCTCGACGTCCGGGATGGGGGCGGGGGGCACCTCGGGCACCGGCGCAGGGTCGTAGACCGGCGAGGGCGGCGGCTCGGGGATGTCCGGCCCGGGCGGCGTATCGAGCGGTATCTCGGGGTCCGAGACCGGCGATGGGACATCGCTGGCCTGCGCCGCGGGATAGGCTGCACGATAGGGATGCGCGATCATCGGGGTCCTCCTCGCTGGAAACGGCGGACCAAGCCCGCACCCCCACGAAACGGCCGAGGCCGTGGCGTTGTTCCATCCGGTGGGGCGGTGCCGAACCCGCGATGCCCGCTGGCCCCTCCACGGTCGGCGCGCTCACCCGGCGCCCATGGGGCCTGTCACGATATGCTCGGGTGCTGCGCGGGGCGCGGACCTGGCGGCTGCCGAGTGGGGGCCGACACGCGCAGACGCGGCATCGGCGAGGCGCCGCCGGGCGTCCTCGCCCGCGCCCCTCAGTTCAGCAGACGCACCAGCCAGAGTGCGACGCCAGGCACCCCCAGCACGAGGCCGAGGCGGAGGAGGTCGGCGACCAGGAACGGGAGGACCCCGCGATAGGTCGCGGTGATCGGGATCCCCCGGGCCAGCGACGAGATCACGAACACGTTCAGCCCGATGGGCGGCGCGGTGAGACCGATCCCCACCACGATCAGCACGAGGATCCCGAACCAGATCGCGGCATCGTCCGCCGGCATCCCGAAATCCAGCGCCTGGATGATCGGAAAGAACACCGGCAGGGTCAGCAGAATCATGGCGAGTTCGTCCATCACCGCGCCGAGCAGGATGTAGAACCCCAGCATGATCACGAGCACCAGATGGGGCGACAGGCCAGACCCGCCGATCCCGTCCGCGGCGATCGTGGGCAGCCGGGACAGCGCCATGAAGGCGCCGAACACCTCGGCCCCGAGCAGGATGAGAAAGATCATCCCCGCCGTCTCGGCCGTCTGGCGGATGGCCGCGACGATCTCGCGCCAGCCGAGCGTGCCCTGACCCACCCCCGCGAGCAGGGTCGCGACCGCGCCGACCGCCGCCCCCTCGGTTGGCGTGAACACCCCGCCATAGATGCCGCCCACCACCGCCACGGCGATCAGGATCGCGGGCATGATGGCCGCATCGACCAGCGCCACGATCCCCCCGAGCGCGACGAGCGCGAGCGCGCCGCCCGATCCGATCTCGCCCAACCCGCGCGCGAGTGCGGCGATGACCACGATCAGGGCGCCGAGCGCCGGCATCCACCGGGTCCGCCGCCTGCGGACCGGTGCATCGCGCATCACCTCGGGCGCGAGGCCCGGGTTGCGCCGGGTCACGATCCAGATCGTCACGCAATAGGACAGGGCGGCCAGCAGACCCGGGATCAGCGCAGCCTGGAACAGCTTGGCAATGTTCTGTTCGGTCGAGATCGCGTAGACGACGAGAATGACCGAAGGCGGGATCAGGATCCCCAGCGTCCCCCCCACCGCGATCGTGCCCGTCGCGAACCCGCCATCGTAGCCATAGCGCCGAAGCTCGGGCAGCGCCGCGCGCCCGAAGGTGGCCGTGGTCGCGACCGAGGACCCGCAGATCGCCCCGAACCCGGTGCAGGCGAGGATGACCGCCATGGCGAGCCCGCCGCGCATCCGCCCCAGCAGACCCTCGGCCGACCGGAACAGCGCCGCCGCGATCCCCGCCCGCTCCGCCAGCGCCCCCATCAGGATGAAGAGCGGGATCACCGACAGGGTGTAGTTGGCGAACTGGTGGTAGGCGTTCGTCTTCATGTAGCCATAGAGCGCCATCCCGCTCGACAGATACGCGTAGCCCACGGCCCCGGTCACGAACATCGCGAGGCCGATGGGCGCGCGCAGCACGATCAGCCCCAGCATGGCGGCAAAGCCGATCAGGGCGACGGTGGGCCCGTCCATCAGCCGCCCTGCCGGACAAGGCGGCGGATCAGGCGGGGGGCGGTCACCGCCGCCGTGACGGCCAGCAAAGCGCAGAGTGCGGCGGCGACCGCGATGCTGGGCCAGAGCGGGATCTGGCGCTGCATCGTCGTCTCGCCGCTGCGGATCGCGTCGAGCGTGCCGTGCAGGAGCGCGTAGGCGACGAACCCCATGAGCGCGGCGTAGACAAGGTCCCAGGCCGCATCCATCCAAACCGTGACCCGCCGCGGCAGCCAGAGGGTGAAGGTGTCGGCCATGATGTTGCCGCGCCGCGCCTGGGTGTAGGGCAGGTAGGCGAACACCGCGACCGCCGTCGCCATCTTCACATATTCGAAATCCCCGTCGATCGGCGCGTCAAAGAGCCATCGCATCAGCACGCTGGCGGTCGCGAGCACCGCCACCACCAGCGCGAGCAGCCCGCCCGCAACCGCGATCGCCCCGGTCAGCCGCTCCACCGCGTCGGGGGGCCCCTCCATCGCACCCTCCGCCACGCCCTCCGGCCGCTCCACCCTCGTCACCACGCGCCTCCCCCCCCCGACCCGCGGCCCAGGGGCTCAGATCGGACCCGCATCCCCGCGCCCGGGCAATGTCAGACGCTGTACTTCGCGATCAGCCCGCGCGCGGCGTCGATCAGAGCCGCCCCGTCGATGTTCTTGCCCTCCATCTCCGCGACCCAGGCCGCGTGAACGGGCAGCGTCGCCTCGATCCAGCGCGCCTTTTCGTCGTCGGCGAGCACGGTGACCGTGTTGCCGCGGTCGATGACCATCTGGCGGACGGCACCGGCCTCGGCATCCCACATCGCCCCGGCCAGCCGGGCGAAGGCCATGCCCGACTGCGCATCCATCACGGCGCGCAGGTCGTCGGGCATGCCCTCGTAGGCCGCTTTGTTCCTGGCGAGAAAGAAGCTCGCGGCGTAGAACGCGGGCGTCCCGGTGATCTCGGTATGGAATGTGACCAGTTCATGGACCTTGACCGCGGGCACGACCTCCCACGGGATCACCGCGCCGTCGATCACGCCCTGGGCCAGGCTTTCGGGCACCTGGGGCACGGGCATCCCGACCGAGGTGGCGCCCAGCGCCTTCAGCGCCTCGCCCGCCAGACGGGTGGGGTTGCGCAGCTTCATGCCCTGCAGGTCCGCCATGGTGGTGATCTGGCGCCGGGAATGGATGTGCCCGGCGTCATGGGTCCAGTAGCTCAGCAGGTGAATGTCCGCGACCTCGTCCTTCAGCCGGGCATCGGCCAGCTCCTGCGCCGCCTGGGCATTCACGAACCCGCGGTCGGCGATCAGGAATGGCAGCTCCATGACCTCGGTCGTCGGAAACCGGCCGGGTGTGGAGCCGGGAAGGGTCCAGACGATGTCCACCACCCCGTCGCGCGCCTGGTCGTAGAGCTGCGGGGGGGTGCCGCCCAGCTGCATCGCGGGGAAGATGTCGATCTTGATGCGACCCTCGGATCCGTCCTCGACCAGCTTCACCCAGGGGACGAGCATCTTCTTGTGCGCATTGGACACAGGGGGCAGGAAATGGTGCAGCTTCAGCGTCACCTCGGCCGCCCGGGCGCGGCCCGCGGTCAGCACGAAGGGCGCGCTCAGCACCGCGGCCGTGCCGAGGATCAGGCGCCGGCGGTCGATGGTCATGGTCGGTCTCCCCGTTGGTTTCTGTCCGGTCCCGTCGCGCGGCGGCTGGTCCCGCCGTCCCGCACCGCGTCGGAGGCTAGCGCAATCCTGTCCCGCCGTCTTGGCCCGCATGACCGCGCGGCGCAAGACCTGGGGCCGGTTGCGGCCGGTCCCGGCGGACCGGCGGCGTCCCTCGCGGCAGGGCATGCCCGGCCTACAATTCCGTCATGAGATCTTCATTCAACACATCCTGAATTGATGTAGCATCAGCGCATGGCTCCTGAACCCGCCGAGCTGTTCGCCGCACTCGGCCAGCCCCACCGGCTGGCGATCTTCCGTCTGTTGGCCCGCCGCGCGCCCGAGGCGGTGCCCGCGGGCGAGATCGCGGCCGCGGTGGGGATCCGGGCGAACAACGCCTCGGTCCACCTCGCCTCGCTCCAGCGTGCCGGGCTGATCGGACGGGACCGGGACGGCAAGAGCGTGCTCTACCGCCTCGACCTCGCGGCGGCGGGCCGGATGATCGACTACCTCGTGCTCGACTGCTGCCGCGGCCGCCCCGAGCTCTGCGCGCCACTGGCCACCACGCTCCTCTCCCGCCCCCGGAGGCACGCGACCATGCCCGAACCGTTCTCGGTCCTTTTCATCTGCACCGCCAATTCCGCCCGGTCGATCTTTGCCGAGGCGATCATGAACCGCGAGGGGGGCGGGCGGTTCCGCGCCGTCTCGGCCGGGACAGGGCCTGCGGCGGCCCTCAATCCCATGGCCGTCGACCAGCTCGCGGCGCTCGGCTACGACCTCGCCCCCCTGCGGACGAAATCGGTGGCGACGTTCCAGGGCCCGGACGCGCCGCGGTTCGACTTCGTCTTCACCGTCTGCGACCGGGCGGCGAACGAGGATTGCCCGCCCTGGACCGGCCAGCCGATCAGCGGCCACTGGGGCATCCCCGACCCGGCCCGCGCGACCGGAACCGAGGCGGAGCGCAAGCTCGCCTTCGCCGAGGCCTACCGGATGCTGCGCCACCGCATCCTCGCCTTCGTCAACCTGCCCTTCGCCGATCTCGATGCGATCTCGCTCCAGCGCGCGGTCGACGACATCGCGGCCCCCACACCCGCCCCCTGAAAGGACGCCATGGCCCGGATCGCCGTCAACGGCCTCGGCCGGATCGGAAAGCTCGTGCTGCGCGCGATCGAGGCGCGCCGGTTCGAGCATGAGCTCGTGCTCCTCAACGACATCGTGGGCGATGCCGCGATGCATGCGCATTTCCTCGAGTTCGACAGCGTCCACGGCCGATGGGATGCGCGGCTCGTGCCCGAGGGCGAGCACCTGCGCATCAACGACCGCCGCCCACGGGTGACCTGCACGCGCCGGATCGAGGATCTGCCGCTGGCCGATCTCGGCGTGGATGTCGTCGCGGACTGCACCGGGGTGTTCAAGAATGCGGGGGCGCTTGCCCCCTATCTCGACGCGGGCGTGGGGCGCGTCGCCGTCTCGGCCCCGGTCAAGGACGGGGGGGCGCTCAACATCGTCTGGGGGGTGAACCAGGATCGCTTCGATCCCGCGCGCCACCGCATCGTCACCGCGGCGTCCTGCACCACCAACTGCCTCGCCCCGGTGGTCAAGGTCCTGCACGAGGCAATCGGGATCCGCCACGGCTCGATCACGACGATCCATGACGTGACCAACACCCAGACGCTGATCGACCGCCCGATGAAGGACCTGCGCCGCGCCCGCTCCGCGCTTCTGAACATGATCCCCACCACCACGGGATCGGCAACCGCGATCACGTTGATCTATCCCGAACTCGCGGGCCGTCTGAACGGCCACGCCGTGCGCGTGCCGCTCCTGAACGCGTCGCTAACCGATTGCGTGTTCGAGCTCGACCGACCCACGACGGTCGAGGAGGTGAACGGCCTCTTTGCCCGGGCCGCCGCGGGTCCGCTCGACGGGATCCTCGGCTACGAGGAGCGCCCGCTCGTCTCGTCGGATTACCGCAACGACACCCGATCCAGCATCGTCGATGCGGGCTCCACCATGGTCGTGAACGGCACCCAGGTGAAGATCTATGCCTGGTACGACAACGAGATGGCCTATGCGTGGCGCATGGCCGACATCGTGGCGATGCTGGCGGACGCATGACGGGATCGCCCGACACACCCGCCCGGCCGCTGGCCGCCTATGCGGCGGTCACGGGCGCATACTGGGCGTTCATGCTGACGGACGGGGCGCTGCGGATGCTCGTCCTTTTGCATTTCAACGCCCTCGGCTTCTCGCCCCTGACGCTGGCCTGGCTCTTTCTGCTGTACGAGATCGCGGGGGTGCTGACCAATGCAGCGGCCGGCTGGGTCGCCGCGCGCTTCGGGCTGACCACGACGCTCTATGCGGGGCTCTCGCTCCAGATCGTGGCGCTCGGCACCCTCGCGCAGCTCGACCCGGGGTGGGGCGTGGCGGTTTCGGTCGCGTTCGTGATGGTGACGCAGGGTCTGTCGGGGGTGGCCAAGGACCTTGCCAAGATGGGCGCGAAAAGTGCCGTCAAGCTCCTCGCACCGACCGAGGGGGGCGGGCTTTTCCGCTGGGTCGCGGTTCTTACGGGATCAAAGAACGCGGTCAAGGGACTGGGGTTTCTCCTCGGCGCGGCGCTCCTCGGGCTTGCGGGGTTCCAGGGCGCCGCACTGGGGATGGCCCTGGTTCTTGCCGTTCTGTTCGGGGTTGTTGCCGCGCTGATGCCCGCGGGCCTGCCGCGCGGGCGAAAGACGGCACGGCTGGGCGAGATCCGGTCGGGCGACCCGCGCATCAATCGCCTGTCGCTGGCGCGGCTCTTTCTCTTCGGTGCGCGCGACGTGTGGTTCGTCGTCGGCATCCCGGTCTACTTCTATGCCGTGCTGTCGGACGGCACCCCCGCCGGGAACCGGGCGGCCTTCTTCCTGGTGGGCACGTTCATGGCGCTCTGGATCATCGGCTACGGCGCGGTCCAGGCCGCGGCGCCCGCCCTCCTGCGCGCAGGGGGGCGCAGCCTCGCAGACACCGCGCGCCTCGCCGGGGTCTGGGCATGGCGGCTCGCGCTCATCCCCGCCGCCCTCGCCGCGGC
>JANNOT010000401.1:0-3178 GCA_031399375.1 Paraoceanicella sp. | reverse complement strand
CTCGTTAAAAACCAGCGCATATCCCTGGGGGGAGGCGCGGGTGACAGCATCCAGGCCGGTCGCGCGGCGCCTGCGGGCGTGGCGTTCCTGGAGTGGCAGGGCCGCGCGGCCTCGTGGTCGCTGAACCCTGGCCCCGGCGCGGAGGGCAACATCGCCCTGAACCGCCAGGCCCAGGCGGTCAAGATCGGGGTGAAGGCCGGGGGCGGTACCCCGCGGGAATTCACAACCATCACTGTGACCGACGGGATCGCCATGGGGCATGAGGGGATGCGCTCGTCGCTGGCGAGCCGCGAGGCGATTGCGGACACGGTCGAGCTGACCATGCGCGGCCATTGCTACGATGCCATCGTGGGGCTGGCGGGCTGCGACAAATCCCTGCCCGGGATGATGATGGCCATGGTCCGGCTGAACGTGCCGTCGGTGTTCATCTATGGCGGCTCGATCCTGCCGGGGCAGTACGAGGGGCGCGACGTCACGGTGCAGGACGTGTTCGAGGCGGTGGGAAAGCATCAGGCAGGGGCGTTTTCGGACAACGAGCTTGCGGTGCTCGAGCGCGTCGCCTGCCCCTCGGCCGGGGCCTGCGGGGGGCAGTTCACGGCCAACACGATGGCCTGCGTGTCCGAGGCGATCGGGCTCGCGCTCATGAATTCCTCCGGCGCCCCCGCGGTCTACGAGACGCGCGATGCCTTCGGCGAGGCATCGGGGCGTGCCGTGATGGACCTGCTTGCGGCGGACATCCGGCCGCGCGAGGTCGTCACGCGCCGGAGCCTCGAGAACGCGGCCCGTGTGGTCGCGGCCACCGGCGGGTCCACCAATGCGGGGCTGCACCTGCCCGCCATCGCGCATGAAGCGGGGGTGGTCTTCACGCTCCACGATGTCTGCGACATCTTCCGCGACACGCCCTATTTCGTCGATCTCAAGCCCGGCGGGCGGTTCGTGGCCAAGGATCTCTACGAGGTCGGCGGCGTGCCCGTGGTGCTGAAGGAGCTGCGCAAGGCGGGCCTGATCCACGAGGACTGCATGACGGCGTCCTGCCGGACCATCGGCGAGGAACTCGACCGCATCACGCGCGACGCGGACGGGCGGGTGATCTACCCCGTCGAGACGCCCCTCTCGGCCACGGGCGGCGTCGTCGGCCTGATCGGCAACCTCGCCCCCGAGGGCGCGATCGTGAAGGTCGCGGGCATGGCCGAGGCGGAGCTGCGGTTTTCCGGCCCCGCCCGGGTGTTCGAGTGCGAGGAGGACGCGTTCGAGGCGGTGAAGGCCCGCATCTGCCGCGAGGGCGACGTGATCGTGATCCGCAACGAAGGGCCCGCGGGCGGCCCGGGCATGCGCGAGATGCTTTCGACCACTGCCGCATTGTCGGGTCAGGGCATGGGCAAGAAGGTGGCGCTGATCACCGATGGGCGGTTCTCGGGCGCGACGCGGGGGTTCTGCGTTGGCCATGTCGGGCCGGAGGCGGCGCTCGGCGGGCCGATCGGGCTGGTCCGCGACGGGGACATCATCACCCTTGACGCGGTGGCGGGCACCATTACCGTGGACGTATCGGATGCGGAGCTTGCCGCGCGCCGCGCCCTGTGGACCGGCCCGCGCAAGACGATCTACACCTCTGGCGCGCTCTGGAAATACGCCCGGCTGGTCGGCCCGACCTGGCTCGGCGCGGTGACCCATCCCGGTGCGGCGGAAGAGGCGCATGTCTATGCCGATCTCTGAGTGCCGTTCGCGAACCGGGTGACGCCACCTGCTGCCGATACCCTGGGCGCCTACCCTGCCCGGGCTGGGCGTCGCGACGGCGCCCGTGCGGGCGGGGGAATGTGCAGGTCAACCCGTCTGCCACGCGCGGATCCGCCCGATCGACCGGGCGCGCGGGCCCGCAGCCGTCTAGCCCGCACGTCCGGTCCCGCAGGCCCGGGCGCGACCCGGTCCGCGCGCTGGTCACTCCCGGGCGATCACATGCGCGAAGCTGCCGCAGACGCGCCCGCGGACGAGGCCCGCGGGGGGCAGGGGGGTGCCGTCGGCCTCGGTCACGGCGAAGAGCGGCATGCCCTCGGCGCTAAGCGTTGTCGCATAATGGAATTCGTGGCCAAGAAAGCCGCCGCTGAACGGGGCGCCCGGCAGCGCGCGCAGGCGGCGATAGCCGAGGTGCAGGGTCCGGGCGGCAAAGCTCGTCTCGAGCGCGAGCAACCCCAACATCGGGTGCCGGACCCCCGCCGCATCGGTCAGGCCGGTCCCCAGCACCATGTAGCCGCCGCATTCGCCCTGGATCGACGCCCCGCGGTCCGCCGCCCGCGCCATGCCGGCCCGGAACCGGCCCGCGTCGGCGAGGCGTCCGGCATGGAGCTCGGGGTAGCCGCCCGGCAGGATCACGGCATCGGCCGCATCGTCGGGCCCCTCGTCCGCGAGGGGTGAAAACGGGAGAACCTCCGCCCCCGCCCCATGCCAGTCATCGAGCTGATGGGCATAGGTGAAGGCGAACGCGACATCGCGCGCGAGGGCGATGCGCTGCCCCGGGGGTGCTGCGGGACGGACAGGGGCGCCTGGCAGCAGCAGGGTGGCGAGTGCTGCGACGGCGTCCAGATCGACCCCCGCGGCAGTGGCGGCAGCGAGCCGCGCAAGATGCGCGGGCAGGTCGGGATGCTCGCCCGCCTGGACGAGCCCGAGATGCCGTTCGGGCAGCGACAGCGCCGGATCGCGCGGGAGGTGACCCAGCACCGGGATCCCCGTGGGGTGGAGCGCCGCGCGCAGCGTGGCGCCGTGGCGGGCCGAGCGCACGCGGTTCAGCAGGACGCCCGCCACCCGGACCCCCGCCCGGTGGCGGGCAAACCCCTCGACCAGCGCCGCCACGGACTGGGCCTGCCGCGCCGCATCGACCACCAGCAGGACGGGCAGGCCGAGGATGACCGCAAGCTCCGCCGCCGACCCCGCCCCGTCCGGCGGCGCGCCGTCGAAAAGCCCCATCGCCCCCTCGACGATCAGGAGCGTGCCACCCGCGGCCCGGGCCCGGGTGCGCAGCACGTCGGGGGCCATGGCGAAGGCGTCGAGGTTGCGGGCCGGTCGGCCGGTCGCCGCAGCGTGGAAAGCGGGGTCGATGTAGTCGGGTCCCGACTTGGCCGCCGCGACGTCCATCCCGCGGGCGCGGAACGCCGCCAGAAGGCCGAGGGTCACGGTCGTCTTGCCC
>JANNOT010000387.1:0-13983 GCA_031399375.1 Paraoceanicella sp. | reverse complement strand
GGCCGACCTCCTGCGCCGGGCCATGGGCAAGAAGGACCGGGCCGAGATGGACCGCGAGCGCCCCCGCTTCGTCACTGGCGCCCTGGCGCACGGGGTGGGCAAGGGCAAGGCGGAGGAGATCTTCGACCTCCTCGAGAAATTTGCCAATTACGGGTTCAACAAATCCCATGCCGCGGCCTATGCCGTCGTCAGCTACCAGACGGCCTGGCTGAAGGCGAACCATCCGGTGGAATTCATGGCCGCCGTCATGACCTGCGACATCCACCTGACCGACAAGCTCGGCGGGTACGCGCAGGAGGTGCGGCGGCTCGGCATTGCGCTGCGCCCGCCCTGCGTGAACCGCGCGGGCGCCACGTTCCGGGTGCGGGACGGCGCCATCGCCTACGCGCTCGGCGCGTTGAAGAACGTGGGCGTCGAGGCGATGCGGCTGATCGAGGCGGCCCAGCCCTTCGCCGACCTCGCCGATCTCGCGCGCCGGGTGGACCTGCGGCGGATCGGCAAGCGGTCGCTGGAGATGCTGGCGCGGGCGGGCGCGTTCGATGCGCTGGAGCCGAACCGGCGGCGGGTGCTCGAGGGGCTCGACACCCTCATCGCCTGGTCGGGGACGGCGCAGGACGAAGCGGCGTCGGCCCAGGTTTCGCTGTTCGGCGGCGCGCTGCCGCCCCCGCGCCTGCCGGGCGTCGCGGACTGGACCCCGCCCGAGCGCCTGGGCGAGGAGATGAAGGCGGTCGGCTTTTACCTGTCGGGGCACCCGCTGGAGGACTATGCCCCGATCCTGCGCCGGGCGGGTGTGGTGAGCTACGCCGAACTTGTGGCGCGGGCCGCGGGCGGGGCGGCGGTGGGCAAGATCGCAGGCTCGGTCGGTGCGCGCCAGGAGCGCAAGAGCGCGCGCGGCACACGCTTTGCGTTTGTCCAGCTTTCCGACCCCACGGGGCTCTTCGAGGCGACGGTGTTTTCGGACGTGCTCGACCAGGGCCGCGCCTATCTCGAGCCCGGCTGTAACGTGGTCCTGACGGTGGAGGCCGAGATCCAGGGCGACCAGGTCAAGTTGCTCGCCCGCGCGATCCAGCCCATCGATGCGGCCGTGGCCGATGCCGGGGCGCAGGGCGTGCGGGTGTTCCTGACGGACGCCGGCGCGATGGAAAGCCTGAAGGTTCCGCTGGCCGAGGCGGCCCGGGGGCCTGCGAAGGCCAAGGGTCCGGTCCGCCTGATCCTGAGCGGGGCGGACCTGCCCGGCGAGGTGGAGATCGAGCTGCCCGAACGCTATGCCGTCACACCGCAGATACGAAGCGCGATCAAGATGATCCCGGGCGTTCTTCAGGTCGAGGCGGTGTAGGGGTCCCACCCGCATGGCAGCCGGTGGTCGGGGGTGCGGCTGCCGGTGATGACGGTCATCGCGTTGGGAAGATCGTTGCTCTCGATCCAGGCGCGCGCCTTCTCCTCGGAAAAACCCTGCTTGCGCCAGCGGCCTGTCAGGCGCCCGCGGATCACCTCTGGCGGGCAGTCGATCAGGGCGGTCACGTCGAACGCGGGGGCGAGATCCGACCAGGGTGCCGTGTCGAGCAGCAGATAGTTGCCCTCGGCCAGGATCACGCGCGCGCTTGCGGGAATGATCCGGGCACCGGCCCGGGCGATCTCGATGGCGCGGTCGAACACGGGGACGGCCACGTCGTCCTGTCCCGCGCGCAGCCGCAGGAGCGTGGCGGCAAGCCCGCCGACGTCGAAGGTGTGGGGGGCGCCCTTGCGCGGCCGCCAGCCCCAGGGCTCCAGCAGCGTGTCGTCGTAATGAAATCCGTCCATGGCGAGGATCTCGCAGCCCGCGGCGCCCTCGGCCAGAAGCCGGTCGCGCAGGCGCTCGACCAGGGTGGACTTGCCCGATCCCGGTGCCCCCGCGATGGCCACTATGGTGCGCGCCGTGGCCGCGCGGGCGAGAATGGCGGGGATGAAGCGGTCAGCGTCCGTCATGGGCATCCTTGCAGCACTCATCAGGCATGAGTGCCAATATCCTGAAATCGCTAGAAAAACATCCTTAACCTCTTGCCTGCACATTGAAGCCTTGGCAGACTTTTTACTGTCATGTTCCCAACGGAGGGTCTGGAATGCTGCAGCGTGAGACCGAGTTGATGCTGGCGGGCCACGGATTGACGACGGCAAAGATCTACTACCGCATGCCCGATTTCCGCAACCTGCTGCAACTGTTCCTGTGGCAGGACTATGACCTCGCCCCGCATTTTCCCAAGCTGCATGGATTCATCGAATTCTGGAAACGTGATATCGAGGGGCCGCTCCATTCGGTGGTCTACAGCCATCAGGCGCTCATCCGGCCGGGGGAATGGCGCAAGGTGGACGGGGAATTCCACCTGAACTGATCCCCTCACCAGTGCGGCGGGCGCTGGTCGGCGGGCGGGGGGTCGCCCGTGTCGTCGCGCCCCCGGTTCAGGTCAGCCCGAAGCTCGGTGATCAGGGCCGATACGCGGGCGCGCAGGCTGTCAAGCTCGGCCCATTGCAGGCGGATCGCCTCGGACAACTCGGCGATCGTCTGCTCCTGATGGGCGACGTGGATCTCGAGATCGGTCAGTCGGCGTTCCGTCTCGGGCATGCCCCGTCTTCCCCGCGCTGCCCCATGTCGTCCTGGCCGGGCCCTGGCGCCCGAGCCTTGCCGGTCCGGGCGCCATCCGCTACACCGCCGCCACGACCCATCCCATGCGGCGGAGCCCCCCTCGACCATGGCCAAAGACGCCGCACCGCAGAGGCGACCGCGCGCCGAGCCGCCACGCGGCTTTCGCGACTATTTCGGGATCGAGGTCACCGAACGCCGTGCCATGCTGGCCACGATCACCGAGGTTTATCACCGATACGGCTTTGACCCGCTCGAGTCGAGCGCGGTCGAGACGATCGAGGCCCTGGGCAAGTTCCTGCCCGACGTGGACCGCCCCAATGAGGGGGTCTTCGCGTGGAAGGACGAGGAGGCGTGGGTCGCCCTGCGCTATGACCTGACCGCGCCGCTGGCGCGGGTCTATGCCCAGCACCGCAACGATCTTCCCAATCCCTACCGCCGCTATGCGGTGGGTCCGGTCTGGCGCAACGAAAAGCCCGGCCCGGGGCGGTTTCGTCAGTTCTACCAGTGCGATGCGGATACCGTGGGCAGCGCGAGTGTCGCGGCCGATGCCGAGATCTGCGCCCTGCTCGCCGATACGCTCGAGGCGGTGGGGATCCCTCGCGGCGATTATGTCGTGCGGATCAACAACCGAAAGGTGCTGAACGGCGTGATGGAGGCGGCGGGTGTGCTCGACCCCGCCGATCCCGACCGCGACGCCGCCCGCCGCGGGATCGTGCTGCGCGCGATCGACAAGTTCGACCGGCTGGGCGAGGTCGGGCTGCGGGCCCTGATGGGTCCGGGTCGCCGCGACGACAGTGGGGATG
Organism: Paraoceanicella sp.; assembly: GCA_031399375.1. Classification (GTDB taxonomy): domain Bacteria; phylum Pseudomonadota; class Alphaproteobacteria; order Rhodobacterales; family Rhodobacteraceae; genus Paroceanicella. The sequence continues at coordinate 10,560 of JANNOT010000387.1, read as the reverse complement.
TGACGCCCGGCGCGGGGCTGTCCGATGCTCAGGCCGATGTGGTGATGGGCTTCATGGCCGCACGCCGCGCGACCGGATCCGACACCTGCGCGCGGCTGCGCGAGCTTGTGGGCGGCTCGACCACCGGCCAGGCGGGGGTGGAGGAGCTGATGACCATGGCGGAGCTTCTCGAGGCGGGCGGCTACGGCCCGGACCGCATGGTCATCGACCCCGCCGTCGTGCGTGGCCTGGGCTATTACACCGGCCCGGTCTACGAGGCCGAGCTGACCTTCGAGATCCGGGACGAGAAGGGGCGCCCGCGCCAGTTCGGCTCGGTGGCCGGGGGCGGGCGCTATGACGACTTGGTCAAGCGGTTCACCGGTCAGGCGGTGCCCGCGACCGGCGTCTCGATCGGGGTCGATCGCCTGCTGGCCGCCCTGACCGCCAAGGGGCGGATCGGCGCGCCCGCGCCAGGCCCAGTGGTGGTGACCGTGATGGACCGCGCGCGCATGGCCGACTATCTCGCAATGGTGGCCGACCTGAGAAACGCGGGGATCAGGGCCGAGGCGTTCCTCGGTTCGGGCAACATGGGCCGCCAGCTCAAGTATGCCGATGCGCGCCGCAGTCCCGTCGCCGTGATCGCGGGCGAGGACGAGGCGGCCCGCGGCGTGGTGCAGATCAAGGATCTTGCCCTCGGCGCGCGGCTGTCCGCCGGGATCGAGAGCAATGCCGACTGGAAGGCCCAGCCCGCCCAGGTCGAGGTGCCGCGGGCCGACCTGGTCGGGGCCGTCCGCAGGATCCTCGGGTCCTGATGCTGACCGCGCGGGCCTATCTGCCCGAGGGGCGCCTCGGGGCGGGGCTGCGGGCGGTGGAGGCGGAGGTGGCGCGGCTGCTCGCGGCCTTCGCGGCCGCCGGGGCGACGGCGGTGGAGCCCGCCGCCCTCCAGCCCGCCGCCCTCCTCCTCGACCTTTACGGCGAGGAGATCCGGGCACGGGCCTACGTGACCCAGGACCCCGTGGCGGGCGAGCTGATGCTGCGCCCCGATTTCACCGTGCCGGTCGCGCGCCTTCACATGGCCCATGGCGCGGCACCGGCGCGCTATGCCTATGCCGGACCGGTGTGGCGCGCGCAGGAGCCGGGATCGCCGCGTCCGGCCGAGTACCTTCAGGCGGGGTTCGAGCTCTTTGGCGGGGACGACCCTGCCGCGGCGGATGCGGAGGTTTTCGCCCTGATCCGCGGGCTGGTGGGCGATGCGGCCGGGGACGTGGCGACCGGCGACATGGGCGTGCTCATTGCGGTGGTCGAGGGGCTTGCCACCTATCCCGCCCGCCGCGCGGCGCTGATGCGCCACATCTGGCGCCCCATGCGGTTCCGCCGCCTGCTCGCACGCTACGGCGCCGGGCATGGGGCCGAGACGGCGGCGCGGGCCGGACTGGTCGATGCGGTCGCCCGGGGGGCGGAGGGGGTCGCGGCCCTGATCGCCGCGGCGGGCGAGCATGTGGGGCGCCGCAGCCCGGCCGAGATCGCCGCGCGCGTGGAGCGGATCGGGGCAGAGGCTGCGGCCGATCCGCTGGCGCCCGGCGAGGTCGCTCTGGTCGAGGCGGTGCTGGCGGTCGAGGGGCCGATGGGACACGCGCTCGCGGCCCTGCGCGACCTGGGCGTCGAGGCACCGGCGCTGCTGCCGGCCTGCGACCGGATCGCGGCGCGCATCGACGCGCTCGGGGCACGGGGGATCGCAGCCGAGGGCCTGCCCTTTTCGACCCGCTTCGGGCGCAGCGAGCTTGAATACTATGACGGGTTCGTCTTCGAGATCTCGGCCGCGGGACGGCTCGATCTTCCGCCCCTCGCCTCGGGCGGGCGCTACGACCGGCTGACGGCGCAGCTTGGCGGTGGGGTGCCGCTGCCCGCCATGGGCGCGATCCTGCGGCCGGAGGCGCTGGTGGCCGCGCGCCTGGGAACGGGCGGGGGGCGATGAGCCTGCGGCTGGGCCTGCCCTCCAAGGGCCGCCTGCAGGGGCAGGTGATCGACTGGTTCGCCGCCCGTGGGATCGCCATCGCACGCTCGGGCGATGCGCGTGAATACGCGGCCCGAGTCCGGGGCATCGCGGGGGTGGACCCTGTGCTGATGGCCGCGTCCGAGATCCCCGGCGCGCTCGCCGCCGGGCGCCTGCATCTTGGCGTCACGGGCCAGGACCTGATCCGCGAGACCCTGCCTGACTGGCCGGGGCGGGTGGTGGAGCTCGCGGGGCTGGGCCTCGGCCGGGCGGACCTCGTGCTCGCGGTGCCGGTGACCTGGGTGGATGTGATGGGGGTGGACGACCTCGACCCCGTCGCCTCGGCGTTTCGTGCCGCGCATGGCATGCGCCTGCGCATTGCGACCAAGTACCACCGCCTGACGCGCGATTTCCTGCGTGCCCACGCGATCGCCGATTACCGTCTGGTCGACAGCCAGGGCGCGACCGAGGCGAGCGTGAAATACGGCAGTGCCGAGATGATCGCCGACATCACCTCGACCGGCGAGACGCTTCGGGCCAACCACCTGCGCGCGCTGCCCGACGGGCTGATCCTGCGCAGCGAGGCGGCGCTGTTCGCCGCGCGCGCCGCCGACTGGTCCCCCGCGGCGCGGGCGGTCCTGGGGCGGCTCTGCGACGGATTGGGCGTGACGCTGAAGGGCCTCTGATCCGCCGCATTCCCGCCGCATTTGCACGCAAGGGTTGTGGTGAACGACGGAACGGAGCGACCCCGATGCTGGATGCGACATGCCCCGACGTCGCGGCGCCGCCGACGGCCCCGCCTGCGCTCGCCGCGTTGCGCGCCCGGATCGCTGCGGCCCGCGCGGGCGGCGCGCGCGTGGCGCTCGTCCCCTTCGTCGAGCGGCTCGGGTCCGGCGCCCCTGCGCGGCTGCGGCTGGGACGTCGCGTGGCGGACCGGGTGGTGGCGGTGCTGATCGGGTGCGGGACACTGCCACCCCATCTCGCCCACGCGGTCGGCGAGGGGCTGGTGATGGTCGATCCGGCCCTGCTTCACCCGTCTGCGCCGTGCCCCGGTCCGGATGCGGCGACGACCGAGGCGATGCTTCTGGTGGCACTTGCCGTCCAGACCCTGCCCGACGCGCTCGTCCTGCCCTCAGGATCCGCGGCGCCGGTCGTGGCCGCCCGGCTTGCGGCCCTGGGCCTGCCGGTGGCGGCCCTGGCAGCGCCGCGCTGATCAGAGCCAATCGTCGAGCATCACCACGACAAAGGACGCGACGAGGATCCCCATCGTCACGTTGAACACCCGCACCCGCGTGGGGGTGGACAGGACGCGCTGCATCGCAGCACCGAACCCCGCCCAACTGACGGAGGACGTGGCCCCGGCCGCGGCAAAGACCGCGGCGATGACGAAGGCGCGGCCCGTCACCCCCTCGCCCCCCGCGAACTGGCTGATCACGCCCAGGCACATCGCCCAGGCCTTGGGGTTGATCCACTGGAACCCCGCCGCGGCCCAGAACCCCATCGGCCGCGCGGCCTGGGCAGAGCCGGGCCCGCCTGCGGTGGCGATCTTCCACGCGATCCAGAGCAGGAACGCGGCACCCGCGACCCGCAGCACATCCTCGATGACCGGGGCGCGCCTGAACAGCTCGCCAAGGCCGAGGGCGACGGCGAAGATCATCACGCAGAACCCCAGCGTGACCCCCGCGGCATGGGGCAGGGTCCGGCGAAGCCCGAAATTGGCGCCCGATGCGGCAAGCATCGTGTTGTTCGGCCCCGGCGTCCAGGTCGAGACGAAGGCGAGGCCTGTCAGGGCGAAGAATGTCTCCAGCGTCACAGCGCGTGCTCCGGTAGGTCATTTCCCATGACCTATCGGCAGGGTCGCGCCACGGGCGTCCCCTGTCAACGCCGCGATTGTACCGGGTACAGGGTCAGCCCCCGAGCGCGATGCGCCGCAAGGCCGCGCGGTCGAGGCGCAGGTCGCCCTCAAGCCAGGCCGCCCGCGCCCGGGCGAGTGCCGCGCCGAGCGCCGGGCCGGGGCTAAGCGGTGGCATGAGGTCCTGCGCGGTCAGGGGCAGGGTGGCCGCGGCGCCGCGCGCGATCTCTGCCGTCCAGTCGGGCGGCAGCGGTACGCCATCGGCGGCGGCGATCAGCAGCGCGTCACGGGCAGCGTCCCCACCCGCGACGGCGGCCCGGGCGGCGGGCGTTCCGTCCGCCGCCGCGATCGCGCGCAGCGCCCCCGTCTCGGCCGAGGAAAGCCGCAGGGCGGCTTCATGGCCCTCGCCCCCCAGCACCGCGAGGCGCCGCGGCCAGTGCGGGGCAATGCCCGCCGCCGTCTCCACCGCCACAAGCGGGCCGATGCGGGTCGCGGTGGCACCCGGCAGGACGCGCGCGAGGATCCCCGCCGCCGCCATTGCCCCCAGCGCCGGGCCCGGGTCGGGTGCGGCCAGAAGGCGCCGCATCTCTGCCCCCACGCGCTCGCGCGACAGTCGGTCGATGCGCTCGGCCGCCGCGGCACATGCGGCCAGCCCGTCGGCGTCGATCCCGCCCAGGGGGTCCGCGATCCAGGCGTGAAAGCGGAAGAACCGCAGGATCCGCAGTCCGTCCTCGGCGATGCGCGCCGCAGGATCGCCGATGAACCGCACGCGCCGGGCGGCGAGGTCGGGCAGCCCGCCGAGCGGGTCGAGCACGGTCCCGTCCGCCTCGGCATAGAGCGCGTTCACCGTGAAGTCGCGCCGCGCCGCATCGGCCGCGAGATCCGCGCCGAACGCGACCACGGCATGGCGCCCGTCGGTCGCCACATCGCGGCGAAAGGTCGTGACCTCGAAACTGCGAGTCGCGGCGACGACGGTGATCGTGCCATGGGCGAGACCGGTCGGCACGATCCGCAGGCCCGCCGCCTGGCCGCGCGCCATAACGATGTCGGGCGGGTGGGGTGTGGCGAGGTCCACGTCCCCAACGGCCCGGCCCATCAGCGTGTCGCGCACCGCCCCGCCGACGGCGAGGGCGGGCGCGAGGGCGGCCATCACGGCTTGCGTCGCGGGATCCGCCAGCCAGTCTGCGGTCAGCCGCACGCCGCCGCAGGCTCCGCAAGCCTCAGGGCGAGGCCGCGGAGGATCCGCGCGGTCGCGCCCCAGATGTGGTAGCCGTTCCACGGCATCTCGTGGAACGCGCGCCGCCCGAACGGCCCGTCTCGCTCGCCCGTGCGGTGATTGGCGGGGTCCATCAGAAAGTCGAACGGCACCTCGAACAGCTCCGCCACCTCGAACGTGTCGAGCCGGGGGGTGAAGCGCGCATCGACGAAGCCCACGAAGGGCGTGATCTCGTAGCCGGTGATGGTCTGGTGACGGTCGAGCGTGCCCGCGACCTCGACCAGCGCGGGGGGCAGGCCGATCTCCTCCTCCGCCTCGCGCAGGGCGGCGGCGAGCGGGCCCGCATCGGTCGGATCGACCTTGCCGCCCGGAAACGCCACCTGACCCGGGTGGTGCGCCAGTCCCTCTGCCCGCCGGGTCAGGATGACGTGCAGGCCCCCGGGCCGGGCGATCAGCGGGCACAGGACCGCCGCTGGCCGCATCGGCCGGGGCGCCGCGGCACGCAGGGCGACGAGGTCCTCGTCGGTGCTCGCCCCCAGCGAGGGGCGGGCGAGGGCGGCGCGGATGTGATCGCGGGTGTGGCGGCTCATGATGGCAGAAGGTGCCGCCTCGTCCATCCGCGTGCAAGGGGGCGCCGCGCCGCGCCCCCCGCAGTGTGTCAGCTTTTGTGGTGAACCGGCGCGAGGCCGAAAACCGGCGTCGCGATCCCCTCCATCCGCGCCTTGAGCTGGAGCGCGAGGAACTGGCTGTAGTGGCGCGACTGGTGCAGGTTTCCACCGTGGAACCACAGCCCCTCGACCTGGGTCGGCTTCCACATGTTGCGCAGCTCCCCCTCCCACGGGCCCGGGTCCTTGCGGGTGTCCGACCCTAGGCCCCAGCACTTGCCCACCTTGTCCGCCACCTCCTGGCTGATGATGGTCGCGGCCCAGCCGTTCATCGACCCGTAGCCGGTCGCGTAGACGATAAGATCGGCGGGAAGCTCGCGCCCGTCCTCCAGCACCACGCCCGTCTCGGTGATCTCGCGCACCTGGCCGCCCGCGAGCTTGATCTTGCCGTCGGCAATGAGCTCCGAGGCGCCGACATCGATGTAATAGCCTGACCCGCGGCGCAGGTACTTGCAGAAGAGGCCCGAGCCGTCCTCGCCGAAGTCGAGCTTGAACCCGACCTTCTCCAGCCGCTCGTAAAGGTCGGCGTCCCGGCGCTTCATCTCGGCATAGACCGGGATCTGGATCGACGGCAGGACCTTGTAGGGGATCGAGGCGAAGATCATGTCCGCCATCTCGGTCGTCACGCCATTGGCAAGCGCCTGTTCCGAATAGAGCGCGCCGAGCGCGAGGTCCATCAGCGTGTCCGACTTCGCGATATGGGTCGAGGACCGCTGGACCATGGTCACGTCCGCACCGTTTTCCCAGAGATCGGCGCAGATGTCATGGGCCGAGTTGTTGGACCCGATCACCACGCAGCGCTTGCCGCGGAACGCCTCGCCACCCGGATGCTTTGAGGAATGGTGGCTGACGCCCGCAAAGCGCTCCATCCCCGGATAGCCCGGCATGTTGGGGATCGCCGACATACCGGTGGCAAAGACGAGGTGGCGGGGGCGCAGGGTCACGGGCTTGCCGTCGCGCATCACCTCCACCACCCAGTCGCCCGCCGCCTCGTCGCGGTACGCCTTCACCGCCTCGGACTTGGTCCAGTAGTTCAGCTCCATGACCTTGGTGTACATCTCGAGCCAGTCGCCGAGCTTGTCCTTGGGCGCGAACACGGGCCAGTTCTCGGGGAACTTGATATAGGGCAGGTGGTCGTACCAGACGGGGTCATGCAGGCAGAGCGACTTGTAGCGCTTGCGCCAGCTGTCGCCCGCGCGCTCGTTCTTCTCCAGGATGATCGTCGGCACGTCGAGCTGGCGCAGCCGGGCGCCGAGCGCGATGCCACCCTGGCCGCCGCCGATGATCACGACCTGGGGCTGGGTCTCGTACCCGAGGCTCGCCTGCTCCTCGGCGCGCAGCTCTGCCCAGGATTTGCGGCCCTGCTCCACGCCGTGCTTGGTCCCCAGCGGCCGGGCGGTGCCCTTGCGCTCCTCGAACCCCTTGAGCTCCTGCAGCGTGGTCAGAAGCGTCCACGCCCGGTCGCCCATCAGCCGCACATGGCCCCAGCCGCGGCCCACGGCCGTCTCGAATCGCACCCAGCCCTCGGTGATCCCGTTGCCCTCGGTCGCATCGCCGTCGAGCGCGAACCCCGCAGGCTTCGTGCGGGCCAGCGTATCGGTCAGCATCGCCGCGATCTCGCCGCGCCCCTCGCAGGTCTTGAGGTTCCAGGTGAAGCTCAGGAAATCGCGCCAATAGCTTTCATCGGCGAAAAGCGCGCTCGCGGCCGCCACGTCCTGACGGTCGAGCGCGTCCTGCAGTTTGGCAAGCCAGGTCGAAACCTTGCCGGAGGGCGAGGCAATGTCCATGCGGGGTCTCCCTTTCTCCGGGGCTGTTCTTGGGCGCGGGACCGGCGCCGCCCGGACCGGCACCGACGCAAACAGTGCCGGGTGTCGCCCCCGCCATCAACCCCGCCTTGGTCCGATTGCCGCCATGGGGCGGAATTTGCGACAAATCGCACAGTCTCTGGCCACCGCCGTTTGTGGACCACGGATCCTGTGGCAGTCTTTGGGTCGGTGCATGACGACGCATCGCGGGCCGGGGTATCGTCCCGGGGCCCATCCACCCCATCCCCTCGGCGGACGGCGCGAGGGGGACGGAGAGAGCCAGCATGAAAACGCTCGCCATCAACGGCGTGGACCGGACGGTCGATGTCGACGACGACACGCCCCTGCTCTGGGTCCTGCGTGACGACCTCAATTTGACGGGGACGAAATTCGGTTGTGGCGCAGGCCTGTGCGGGGCCTGCACCGTGCATGTCGACGGCGTGGCCACCCGGTCCTGCCAGATGACGGTCGGCGATCTGGCCGGCAGCGCCATCGTGACCATCGAGGGTGTGGCGGGCCGGCAGGCCGATGCGGTGCGCGCGGCCTGGGTCGAGCTGCAGGTCGCACAATGCGGCTATTGCCAGTCGGGCCAGATCATGGCGGCGACGGCACTGCTGACCGACATGGGCCGCCCCGGCGACGACGACATTATCGGCGCCATGGACGGCAATGTCTGCCGCTGCGCGACCTATCACCGCATCCGCGCCGCGATCCACCGCGCCGCCGACCTGCTGGAGGGCTGAGCCATGCGTCCGACCATGACCGATCTGCGTCTGCCCGGCCTTGCCCCCACACCGCTGACCGCCACGCGCCGCGGCATCCTGATGGCCTTCGGTGGCGCGGGCGCGGGGCTGATCCTCGGGACCATGCCGGGGCTGCGCGGGGCCAAGGCCGCCCAGGGCGGGACGTTCAATCCGTTCGTGCGCATCGCGCCCGACGGGACCGTGACGGTGATCGTGAAGCATCTCGACAAAGGGCAGGGGATCGCGACCGGGCTTGCCACCCTGGTCGCCGAGGAGCTCGATGCGACCCATGACCAGGTCGTGACCGAATTTGCCCCCTCGATCGACGCCGATTACAAGAACCTCTATTTCGGGATCATGGGGACCGGCGGATCGACCGGGATCGCCAATTCCTGGGACCAGTATCGCGGGGCCGGGGCTGCGGCGCGGGCGATGCTGGTCGCGGCTGCGGCCAGGGCCTGGGGCGTTCCCGCGGCGGAAATCGTCGTCGTGCAGGGCCGGATCACGCATCCCTCGGGCCGCACGGCCGGGTTCGGCGACATGGCCGACGCCGCCGCAGCCGAGACGCCGCCCGCGGAGCCCGTCCTGAAGACCCCCGACCAGTGGGTCCATATCGGCAAGAGCTTCCCGCGCGTCGATGTGCCCAACAAGTCCCACGGGGCGCCCGACACCTTCGCCATCGACATCGCGATGGAGGGACTGCGCACCGTCGCGATCGCCCGCCCGCCGAAATGGGGCGCGACCCTGGCATCGTTCGACGCGACGGCGGCGAAGGGCGTGCGCGGCGTGATCGACGTGATCGGCGGGCCGTTCGGGGTTGCGGTGATCGCGGAAAAGACCTGGCCCGCCATCAAGGCGCGCGATCTGCTGGAGATCACCTGGGACGAGAGCGCGGCCGAGACCCGCGGGTCCGCGGAGCTCGAGGCCGAGTACCGCGCGCTGCTCGCCACCCCCGGTGCGGTGGCGCGGACCGAGGGCGACGTGGCCGGGGCCCTGGCCGGGGCGGCCCAGGTGGTGGAGGCGGAGTACCTCTTCCCCTATCTCGCCCATGCCCCGATGGAGCCGCTCGACACCACCATCCTCTATGACGGCACCCGCGCGCAGATCTGGACCGGGGCGCAGATGCCCACCGTCGATCTGATGGTGGCCGCGGGCGTGCTCGGGCTCAGCCCCGAAAACGTGTCGGTCACCACCCGGTGGGCGGGCGGCTCGTTCGGGCGGCGCGCGGTGGCAAACGCGCATTACGTGGCCGAGGCCGCGATGGTGGCCAAGGCCTGGGGGCGGCCCGAGCCGCTGAAGGTGATCTGGACGCGCGAGGACGACCTGAAGGGCGGCTACTACCGCCCCATGTATCTCCACCGCGTACGCGCCGGCCTCGATGCGGCGGGCAATGTCACGGGGTGGGAGCATCGGGTGGTCGGCCAGTCGATCATCGCGGGCACCGCGTTCGAGGCGGCCATCGTGAAGAACGGGATCGACGAGACCTCGGTCGAGGGGCTGACCGACGCGACCTATGCCTTCGGCGCGATGCAGGTCGAGCTTCACACCACGAAGGTCGGCGTGCCCGTGCTCTGGTGGCGGTCGGTCGGGCATACCCACACGGCCTACGCGATGGAGACGATGGTCGACCAGCTTGCCGCCGCCGCCGGGCGCGACCCGCTGGACTTCCGCCTCGCGCTCCTGAAGGACGACCCGCGCAAGACCGCCGTCCTCAAGCTTGTCGCCGAGAAGGCGGGCTGGACCACGCCGCCCGCGGCAGGCCGGTTCCGCGGCATCGCGGTGCAGAAATCCTTCGGCACCTACGTGGCCGAGGTGGCCGAGATCACCTATGCCAACGGACAGGTGAAGGTGGAGCGGGTGGTCTGCGCCGTCGATTGCGGCGTAGCGGTCAACCCCGACAACATCCGCGGCCAGATGGAGGGCGGGATCGGCTACGGTCTCGGCGCCGTGCTGAAGGGGGCGATCACCCTGACCGGGGGGGCCGTCGATCAGGCCAATTTCGACGGCTACGATCCGCTGCGGATGTCCGAGATGCCGACCGAGATCGAGGTGCACATCCTGCCCTCGACCGACCGGCCGACCGGCGTGGGCGAACCCGGCGTGCCCCCGATCGGCCCCGCCATCGCCAACGCGATCTTCAAGGCGACCGGCAGGCACCCCCGCCGCCTGCCCTTCACCAACGGCGACTTCGCCTGATCCCCCCCCGGGGGGGGGGGGGGCCCCCGCCCGCCCGGCGCCGCGGGGGGGGGGGGGGGGGGCCGGGGCGCGGGGGAGAGAGGGGGGGGGGGGGGGGGGGGGGGGGGGGGG
>JANNOT010000352.1:0-4045 GCA_031399375.1 Paraoceanicella sp. | reverse complement strand
GGCGACGACCCAGCCGAGCTGCGCCCTAACGCTCATCGGCAACCCCGCGCTGGTGGGCGGCTGGTCAATGCCGCGCGCGCCGCCGGGCGGGGAGCGCCGCGGCGCGCGCGGCCGTGAGCAGTGCTGCCCCCACCAGCACCGCCCAGTCCGCCGGATAGACATGGACCGGAAGCCGCCAGCCGAACGCCCGCACGTTGACGACGACCGTCAGCACCCAGGCGAGCGCGAGGCCCAGCGGGACCGCGAGCAGCGCCGTGATGGCGGCAAGGCCGAGTGCCTTGGCAAGCTCCAGCCGCGCAAGCGTGCCCCGGGTGAGGCCGAGCGCCCAGACGGGGGCAAGCTGGGGTAGCCTGCTTGTGGCGAGCGTCAGCAGCCCGGTGAAGAGCGCAAGCCCCGCAATCCCGAGGGTAAGCGTGTTGAGCGCCCCGGTCACGAGGAACGTGCGCTCGAACACGCCGAGCGAGAACGCCTTCAGCGCGCCCTGGTCCACCATCACCTCGGGTCCATAGCCGAACCGGTCCGATAGCGCCGTCATCAGGGCCGGGACGGTCGCGGGATCGGTGCGCAGGGCAAAGCGTCGGCGTTCGGCACCGGGCCAGGTCTCGATCAGCCGGGCGAGGGCAACCATCACCTGACCCTTCGGATTGCCGTAGTCGGGATAGATGCCCGCGACGGTCCCGCCCCAGCCCTCGGGCAGGTCGAGCCGGTCGCCGGGCGACAGGCCCAGGCGTCGGGCCAGCTGCTCGCTGACCATCATCGCCTCGCCCGCCGCGACCCGGTCCCAGGCGTCGGGCAGGATGGCGATCATCGGCCAGGTGTCGCGGTAGGTCGCGTGGTCGCGAAACCCGTAGACCGATGCGGGCCAGCCACCGGCCCGGGTTTCTGCCGACCAGATCGGCAGCACCTGCGCGCCGCGGGCTTCGGCAAACGCGGTCAGGTCGGCGCCCTCGGCCGCGTCGCGCGCGGTCACGTAGACCTCGGCCGCCAGCCGCTGGTCCAGCCAGCCGGTAAAGGTGGCGCGAAAGCTCGCCACCATGGTGCCCACCCCGATATTCACCGACAGGGCGACGAGCAGCGCCATGAGCGCGAGCGACAGCGCCCCGATCTGCTGGCGTGCATCGGCCCAGACCCAGGCCGCGACCGGCCCCCGCGCCCGCGACGCCGCCCAGCCGAGCCCCAGCGCCAGCAGCCCGGGCAGGGCAAGCGCCGCCGCGAGCAGCATCGCGCCCAGCAGCGCGAACCCCGCCTGAAGCCCGTCGCCAAAGACCGCGAATGCCGCCGCGGCCAGTGCGAAGGCAGCGGCGAGGAGCGCCTGCGCCCGGACCTGCGCGATCTGCGCCCCGCGCCAGGCCATCGGCTGTGCCGTCGCCAGGACCGGCAGCCGCCAGGCGCGCCAGAGCGCGAGCCCCGCCGCCGCCACCGCGCCGCCCACGGCGATCCCGAGCCCGGCGAGCCACCAGGTCGCGCGCAGGGTCAGCGTCCCCGGCACCTCTGCCCCGTAGAGCCCGCGTAGGCTGAGCGCCACGTCCGGCAGCAGCAGGCCCGCGATGATCCCGCCCGCGGCGACGCCGAGCCCACCGGCGAGGAGCGCGAGCCCAACCAGTTCCAGCCCCAGCAGGACCGTCAGCGTCCCCGCTGGAACCCCGCAGGCCCTGAGGGTGCGCAGCATCGGGCGCCGCTGTTCGAAGGCGAGGCCGATGGCGGCATGGACGATGAAGAGCCCGACCAGGAACGCGAGAAAGCCGAAGGCCCGCAGGTTCAGGTGGAAGCTGTCGGTCAGCCGTTCCAGATCGCTCTGCGCGGTCGCGGGCACCCGTTCCAGCGCCGCGATCGTATCGAGCGGCGGGGTACCGCGGGGGGGCGGGCCGGTCAGGAGCAGGCGCGAGACCATCCCCTCGGCCCGCAGCAGCCGCTGGGCCACGCCAAGATCGACGATCACGATACCGGGGGCGATATCGGCAACCTCCGTCACCGCGATCCCCTCCACCATCCGCCCCGGTACCGCTCCCGGCGCGGCGAATGCCTGGTGCGGCGGCAGGATAAAGGCAGCGAGGTCGCCCTCGGGCAATGCGGCGAACCCCCTGGGCGCCGTCAGCGGGTCGATCCCGATCAGCCGCAGGTCGCGGCCCGCAACCCGCACGGACCCCTCGAGCACCGGTGAGACCGGCCACCCGGCCCGGCGCAGCGCGAGGTAGGTCGCCTGGGCGATCCGTCCGCGCCCGGGATCCACGAGCGCGTCCACGCTCTCGCCCCCCACCACCGCCGCGGCCCGGGTATAGGCCGCCCGCGCCTCGGCGTTGATCGCCTGGACGCCCGACCAGAGCGCCGTCGCGACCGCGAGCCCGAGCAGAAGCGTCCCGAGCTGGAACGGCCGGCGCGCCCAGTGGCTGAGGAGCACGCGCAGGACCCAGACCCGGCTCATGCAAGCTGCCCGTGGCTCAGATGCGCCTGGCGCCCCAGCCGGGCCGCAAGGCGCGGGCTGTGGGTCACCAGCAGAAGGGCCGCCCCCGTTTCGGCCACCAGCCCGAGGGCGAGGTCGAGCACGCCGTCGCCCGTCGCCTCGTCGAGATTGCCGGTCGGCTCGTCGGCCAGGATCAGCTGCGGGGCGTGCGGCGAGCGCCCGGCCGATCGCCACGCGCTGCATCTGCCCCCCCGACAACTGTTCGGGGTAGCGCCCCAGCAGGGCCGACAGCCCCAGTCGCTCCGCCAGCGTGGTGGTCCAGCCCGGATCCTCGCGCCGCGCGAGCCGGGCCTGAAAGGCGAGGTTGGACGCGACCGTCAGGGACGGGATCAGGTTGAACTGCTGGAAGATCAGGCCCACGACCGACCGGCGCAGCGCTGCGCGGCCGCGTTCGTCCAGCGCGCCGACCGCCTGACCCGCCACCTCGACCGTCCCCGCGTCGGGGGTGTCGAGACCCGCGATCAGGTGCAGGAGCGTGCTCTTGCCCGAGCCCGATTCCCCCGTCAGCGCCAGGGTCTGACCGGGTCCGAGGTCGAGATCGATCCCCGCAAGGACCGTGACGGCACCCTGGGCCGTCGGGTAGGTCTTGGACACGCCGCGCAGCCTCAGCATCACCACGCTCTCCTGTGCGCCTTGCATGTATCATGCCGCGTGGTGGGGGCAACCGCGCGCCTCGCCACGGCGCGCAAACGCCGCAATGCGGCAGAAAGCGGTTGGCGGGGGGGAACACCCCGGCTAGCCTGCCCGTTGATCATGACATGGCGGGGGGAGAGGGTGCGTGCTGGCACGACCGGGATCGATCATTGCGCTGATCTCTGCCCTGGTCGGATGCTCTGCGACCGAACCGCTGCTGGGCGAGGTGTCGCGGCCCGAGATCGGGGTCGAGGTCTATCAGACCGTCGTGACCGGCCTTCCCGATCCGCAGATGACGGCCCTGGCCGAGCAGAGCCTGGCCGTCTACCGCCTGTCGGACGAAGGGGCGCAATCGCGCGCCTTTCTGCGGCGGCGCGCCGAGGGTGACGTGCCGGTGATCGACCGGTTGCTCCGGGCAGAGGGGTATTACGAAGGGGCGACGACCGTGACCGTCTCGCCCGAGGGTGAGGTGCCGGTGACCGTGACGCTCGCCGTCGTCCCTGGCCCCCGCTACACTCTGGCAAGCCAGACGTTCAGCCTGCTCGATGCAGGAGGCTCGCCGCCCCGCCTCGACGCGGCCGCACTCGGCGCGCCCGTCCGGGGACCCGCCACGGCCGCCGACATCCTCGCGGCCGAGGATGCGGCGGTCGGCACGCTCCAGCGCGCGGGCTATGCCTATGCCCGGTTTCTGGGTCGCGACGCCGAGGCGGATCCGGAGGCGAAAACCATCACGGTCGTCAGCACGCTTCAGGCGGGGCGCCCCTACAGCTTCGGTCCCGTGGCGTTCCGTGGCGTCACGGCGGTCGAGGAGCGCTACCTGCGCACCTACCTGACGTTCCGCGAGGGTGATCGCTTCGATGCCGTGCGGCTGCGCGACTACCAGCGCGAGCTTGCCGAAACCGAGCTTTTCACCGCGGTGACCGTGGCCCCGCCGGAGGACCCGCCCCCGGG
>JANNOT010000333.1:0-9812 GCA_031399375.1 Paraoceanicella sp. | reverse complement strand
CTTTCCCGATCCCGGACCGGCGCAGAAGGTGCTCGATGCGCTCGACGACCAGGCGCTTTCTTTTCTTGCGAAGTCGCCCTTTGCCGTGCTCGCCACCGTCAGCGCGGCCGGCGAGGCCGATGCCTCGCCCAAGGGTGACATTGCCGGGTTCATCGCGGTCGAGGATGCGCGCACGGTGATCTTTCCCGAACGCGCGGGCAACAACCTGGTCTTCGGCCTGCAGAACATCCTCGCCACCCACCAGGCGAGCCTGCTCGTGGTGATCCCCGGCACGTCCGAGACGCTGCGGATCGTGGGGCGCGCCACGCTCCACGACGACCCCGACCTGCTGGCACGCTTCGCCCAGCCCCACCGCCCCGCGCTGCTCGCGATCCGCATCGCGATCACCCGGGTCTATTTCCATTGTGCGCGGTCCTTCCTGCGCGCGGGCCTGTGGCAGCCCGAGACCTGGCCCGAGCGTACCCGCGTGTCGTTCGGCAGGATCCTCGGGCCCAAACGGGGGGTGGAGCCTGCCGCGATCGATGCCTTCGTCGAGCGGACCTATACCACGCAGCTTTGGGAGAACGATTGAGCGACCGCGCGCCCGGCCATGGCGCGCGGCTTGGCGGGGCATCGACCGCTTGCGTGCGGCGGGACGTCGGACTAACCAAGACGGGTGCGCCTGCGCGCCCCGGGGGCCCATGATGCCGTTCAACGACCACCAGCTCCTCGTCTCCACCGCATGGCTGGCGGAGCGGCTGAGTGCGCCCGACATCCGCATCCTCGACGCATCCTGGCACTTGCCCGCGACGGGTCGCGCCGCACGGACCGAGTATGCCGAGGCGCATATCCCCGGCGCGCAGTTCTTTGACATCGACGAGATCGCCGACACCGCGTCCGGCCTGCCGCACATGGCGCCACCGGTCGAAAAGTTCGTCTCGCGCATGCGCGCAATGGGGATCGGCGACGGGCACCAGGTTATCGTCTATGACAGCGTCGGGATTTATTCCGCGGCGCGGGTCTGGTGGCTGTTCCGGCTGTTCGGCAAGTCGGACGTGGCCGTGCTCGATGGCGGTCTGCCCAAATGGCAGGCCGAGGGGCGGGCGCTCGATGACGAGACGCCCCAGCCCCGCGACCGCCATTTCACCGCGCGACGCCAGGGCAGCCTGGTGCGCGACGTGACCCAGGTCGCGCGGGCGGCAAAGCTGGGCGACGAGCAGATCGTCGATGCCCGTTCGCCCGCGCGGTTCGAGGGGACAGAGGCCGAGGCGCGCCCGGGCCTGCGCGCCGGGCACATCCCGGGGTCGCGCAACCTGCATTACCGCAGCCTGCTCGCCCCCGACGGCACCCTGAAGGACGAGGCCGGGCTGCGCGCGGCCTTTGCCGAAGCCGGGGTTGATCTGGTGAAGCCGGTCGTCACCACCTGTGGCTCGGGCGTGACGGCCGCGATCGTGAACCTCGCGCTCGAGCGGCTCGGCCACCGGCGCCACGCGCTTTATGACGGATCCTGGGCGGAATGGGGCATGTATGGCGACCTGAAGGTTGCAACCGGTGCGTGACGTCCCCGCGGGCGAGGAGGTGACCTACTGGGTCACCTGGCTCGAGATGACGTCCCGCCCGGCATATCCCCGACCCCAGGCGCGGGGGCGCGAATCCCTCCTTCTGATCCGGGCCGAGGCGCCGCCGCCTTGGTATTTCCTCGCGCTCTACGATGCGGTTGGCGCGCGGCATGAATGGACGGACTGGCATCGCAGGCCCCGGGCGGATCTGGAGGCATTCGTGGGCGATCCGCGGGTCGAGCTCTACACCCTGCTCGGCCATGGCTGGCCCGCGGGGTTCTTCGTGCTTGACACGCGCGACCCGGCGGCCTGCAACCTCGCCTATTTCGGGCTTGTGCCCGAGGCTGTCGGGCGGGGGCTTGGCACCTATCTCCTGCACACCGCCATCCACATGGGCTGGGACAAGCAGGGGGTTTCGCGGCTGACGGTGAACACCAACACGCTCGACCACCCTGCCGCGCTCCCCCTCTATCAGAAATCGGGCTTCTCGCCCGTGCGGCGCGAGGAATACCGCCGGGTGCTCACCCGACCGCAGCGGCTGCACGACTGAGCGCTAGGCCGAGGTCGTCCACGCAAGCCAGAGCGCGACGAGGGCGAGCAGGACTGCGAGCACCCGGCGCACCAGCCGAAGCCGGGCGGGCGCGCTGAACAGCGGTCGCAGGTGGCCCGCGAGCACCACGATCCCGACATGGATCGCGGTCGCGATCCCGACATAGAACGCTGACAGCAGCATCGTTTCGCCCGCGACAGGCGCGCCCTCGCTCAGAAAGCGGGGCTGGACGGTGAGGTAGAAGAGCCCCGCCTTGGGATTGAGCACGTTGGCGATCAGCCCGCGCAGGAACGGCGCAGTGCCCTCTTGCGCCTCGACGCCCGCACCCGCGTCCCGCCAGCCATCCCAGGCCAGCCAGAGCAGAAAGCCGACCCCGCCCCAGCGCAGCACCTGCCAGAGCAGCGGGATCGTGGTCAGGAGCGCGGTCAGCCCCAGCGCGGCCGCGGCGGCGAGAAGGGCCAGGCCCAGGGCCACGCCGGCGACCGCGGCCAACCCGGCCCGCCGCCCCTCGGCCAGGGTCAGGATCGCGAGATAGCCCATGTTCGGACCCGGCGTGAGCTCGATCAGCACAACCGTAACGATGTAGGCGAGCAGGGTCTCGACCGGCATGGCCGATCCTGCACTGCCGACCTGCGTTGCGCAACCGCGCTCCGGGGGCAGGGTGCGCCCCGTTGCAGGCGGGCCCCGCTTGGGCTAATCGCGCGGCAGACCCATGCAGGAGGATCCCATGCTCCACGCCCTCGGCCCCCAGGCGCCCGACAATATCATTGCCCTGATTGCGGCCCATGCGGCGGATCCGCGGGCGGACAAGCTCGACCTGGGCGTCGGCGTCTACCGCGACGCGGCCGGGCGGACCCCGGTCATGGCGGCGGTCAAGGCGGCGGAGGAGCGGCTCTGGCGCGCCCAGGATACCAAGACCTACAAGGCACTGATCGGCGATGCGGGGTTCATCGCGGCGATGTGCTCGCTGGTCCTGGCGGATTGCGTGCCGGAGGCCCGCGTGGCCGGCGCCCAGGCGCCCGGCGGGACCGGCGCGCTCCATCTGCTGTTCGAGCTGGTGGCCAAGGCGGATGGCGGGGCGACCGTCTGGCTGCCGGACCCGAGCTGGCCCAACCATGCCGCGATGCTCGCCCATCTGCGCATCCCGGTGCGCAGCTACCGCTACGTGGATCCGGCGACGGGTACGCTGGACACGGCGGGGATGGTCGCCGATCTCGCCGCCGCAGGACCGCGCGACGTGGTGCTGCTGCATGGCTGCTGCCACAACCCCACCGGGGTCGACCTGGGCGCGGACGACTGGGTGCGGATCGCCGACATGGCGGTGGGGCAGGGGTTCACGCCGCTGATCGACTTCGCCTATCAGGGGTTCGGAGACGGCCTTGCCGACGATGCCGCCGGGGTCCGGGCAATGGCGGCGCGGGTGCCGGAGCTCTTGATCGCGGCGTCCTGCTCCAAGACCTTCGGGCTCTACCGCGACCGGGTCGGTGCGGCGCTGGTGGTCAGCGGGCACGCCGGGCTTGCGCGCGACACCCTCACCATGCTGAACCGGGTCAACTATTCCTTTCCCCCCGACCATGGCGCGGCGGTCGCCGCCATGGTGCTGACCGACCCTGGCCTGCGTGCGCAATGGATGGCGGAACTGGACGCCATGCGCCTGCGGATGGTCGCGCTGCGCGCAGGGCTCGCGGACGCCCTGCGGCGGGCGGCCAATGACAACCGCTTCGACATGCTCGCCCGGCACCGGGGGATGTTCTCGCGGCTGCCTGCGACACCTGCGCAGGTCGAGCGCCTGCGGACCGAGCACGGGATCTACATGGTCGGCGACGGCCGGATCAACGTGGCGGGGCTGTCCGAGCGCGGGCTCGACGCGCTGGCCCGGGCGATCGTCGAGGTCGGGGTGTGAACATCCCGGTCATCACCGCTGCGGCGGTCGAGCACCGGCTCGCCTGGGCGCCCATGGTCGCGGCACTGGCGGAGGGGCACCGCGCGGCGCGGGCCGGGATCGGCGACGTGTTCCTGCACCGCGGCCCCGACACCCTCCTGTCGCGCGCCGCATGGATCGACGGGCTGGGCGTGGGGGTGAAGTCGGTGACGGTCATGCCCGGCAATCCCGCGCGGGGCCGCCCCAGCGTGCAGGGCGCTATGGTCGTGTTTGACGATGAAACCGGCGCGGTGGCCGCGGTGATCGAATCCGGGCTGGTGACGAAATGGAAGACGGCTGCCGACAGCGTGCTCGGCGCCACGCTGCTGGCGCGGCCGGATGCGCGCAGGCTCCTGATCCTCGGCGCGGGCGTCGTCGCGGCGTCGCTGGTCGAGGCCTATGCAGCCCTGTTCCCGGGGCTGGAGGGGATCGCGCTCTGGAACCGCACGCCGGATCGTGCCGAGGCGCTGGCAACCCGGCTCGCCCCCACCTTTCCCGCGACCGCCATCCGCGACCTGCCCGCGGCGGTGGCGGCGGCGGACATCGTGTCCTGCGCGACCATGAGCCGGACGCCGGTGCTCCATGGCGCCTGGGTCCGCCCCGGCACCCATGTGGACCTGATCGGCGCCTTCACCGCCGACATGCGCGAGGCGGACGACGCGCTGATCGCGGGGGGGCGGCTCTTCGTGGATGCGCGCGCGACCACGATCCACCATATCGGCGAGCTGACGATCCCGCTCGCGGCCGGAGTGATCACCGAAGCGGATGTGCGCGGCGATCTCTACGACCTCTGCCGGGGCGCGCCCGGGCGGGAGGCGCCCGGGGACGTGACGGTGTTCAAGAACGGTGGCGGCGCGCATCTGGACCTGATGACCGCCCGGGTCATCCTGCGCGCGTTCGAGGGTGCCTAGCCCTTCGCGTCGGCCATCTTGGGCGCGTGCTTCAGCGCCACGCCGTTCATGCAGTAGCGCTGGCCCGTGGGTTGTGGTCCGTCGGGGAACACGTGGCCCAGATGCGCATCGCAGCGCGCGCAGCGGATCTCGGTCCGGCGCATGAACCAGGAACTGTCGTCATGCTCCTCCACCGCGCCCGGCGCGATGGGCGCCCAGAAGCTCGGCCAGCCGGTCCCGGAATCGAACTTCTGATCGGCGTCAAAAACCGGCGCATCGCAGCAGACGCACCGGTAGATCGCCGGACCCTTGGGAAAGGCGTCGTGGCTGAACGCGCGCTCGGTCCCGTGCTGGCGCGTCACCTTGTAGGCGAGCGGATCGAGCATGGCGCGCCACTCCGCCTCGGTCTTCACGATTTTTTCGGCCATGCTGGGCTCCACTGGTTCCTCGGACGTTGCAATCAAATGACAGGCCATCTGGTTTTCCAGCCACCCGTTGCAATGGTCACAGGTTTGTCAATCTAATGGGGGAGAACCCTCGGGACAATGCGCCGGATTGGGCGGAGGAGATGGTCGGATGCCCGGGTTGCTGACACCGCGCTACCGTGCGCGGCTCGCCGAAACGGCACGGGACCTGCGCGCCGCGCAAGCCCTGCGCTACCGCTGCTTCATCGAGGGGCGGGGCGCCGCGGCGCGGGCCGAGCCGCTAGACATCGACGCCTTCGATGATCTCTGCCGCCACATGCTGGTGGAGGAGGTCCGGACGGGTCGGCTCGTGTGCACGTTCCGCTTCCTGCCGCTGACCGGCGGGGCGGAGATCGGGCGGTCCTATTCGGCGCAATATTACGAGCTGTCCGCCCTGTCGGCCTTCGGTGGTCCGATGCTGGAGATGGGCCGGTTCTGCATCGACCCCGCGGCGCGTGATCCCGACATCCTGCGCGTCGCCTGGGCGGCGATGACGCGCTATGTCGACGATCACGGGGTGGAACTGCTCTTCGGCTGCTCGTCGTTCCAGGGCGTGAACGCCGAGGAATACCACGACGCCTTCGCGCTGCTGGCCGAACGGCACCTCGCACCCAAGCGCTGGCTGCCGCGGGTCAAGGCGCCGGCGGTGTTCCGGTTTGCCAAGATGCTGCGGCTGAAGAAGCCCGACCTGAAGCTTGCCATGCGGCGCATGCCGCCGCTGCTGCGCACCTATCTGGTGATGGGGGGCTGGGTGTCGGACCACGCGGTGATCGACCGCGACCTCAACACCCTGCACGTGTTCACCGGGGTCGAGATCAAAGCGGTGCCCCAGACCCGGGCGCGCCTGCTGCGGCGCAGCCCCACCTGACCAGGGGGGGCACGCGACGGTTGCGCGCCGCCCGGGGGCGGGGCAGGATCGCGGCCATGTTCACCCTGGACCCGTCGGATTTCGACCCCGCCCGCATCGATCCCGAGACGGCCGCGTTCAACGCCCGGATCGAGCCGGTTCTCACCGCGCTTCCCGCACCCGGCGTGGTGCCGGTCATCGACCTGCGCGCGGCGCGTGCGCGGGGCGAGGGGCCCTATCCGCTTGCCGGTCCGCGCGACGGGTCGCTCTGGCAGACGATCCCGGGCGGGCAGCGCGTCCGGGTGTCGCCATGGGCGGGCACGCCCCGGGGCATCTACCTCCACCTCCATGGCGGGGGCTGGACCTTCAACGCCCCCGATCAGTACGACGCGGTCAACCAGGCCCACGCGACCGCGACGGGCATGACGGTGATCGCCGCGGAATACCGCCTCGCCCCCGAGCATATCTGGCCTGCCTGCCTGCATGACTGTCGCGCGGCACTGGATTGGGTGCTGGCCGAATGGCCCGGCCTGCCGGTCGTGATCGGCGGCGAATCCGCCGGGGCGCACCTGACCGCCGCCGTGCTGGTGGACGCGGGTCGGCAGGAGCGGATCCGGGGCGCGGTCCTGAACTACGGAATCTTCGATTTTCGCATGACGCCGTCCATGGCGCTCTGGGGCACGCGCAATCTTGTGCTCAATACACCCATCGTCGCCTGGTACCTCGACAACGTCGCGCCCGACGGGGTGCGGCGGGACGATCCCGCCCTCTCGCCGCTGCTGGCGCCGCTGACCGGGATGCCTCCGGCGCTCTTCCAGGTCGGGACGATGGACCCGCTGCTCGACGACACCCTGATGATGGCCGCGCGCTGGGTCGGGGCGGGAAACGCGGCGGAGCTTGCGGTCTATCCCGGCGGCATCCACGCCTTCGACATGTTCGATCTCGCTATCGCGCGGGCGTTCGCCGCACGCCAGCAGGCGTTCATGTCGGCCTGCCTCGGCCCTTAGCCGCCCGTGACGCTCATGTGACGGCCAACTTCGCCCCGGACATGGGTGCGGCTGTAGTCGAAATCATGCCCCTTGGGCTTGCGGGCGATGGCGGCGCGAATTGCGGCGCGCAAGGGCGCGTCCTGCGCCGGGTTCGCCCGCAGGACCGCCCGCAGGTCGGCGTCATCGTCCTGGCCGAGGCACATGTAGAGCTGCCCGGTGCAGGTCAGCCGCACGCGGTTGCAGCTTTCACAGAAGTTATGGGTCAGCGGCGTGATGAAGCCGATCCGGCCCCCGGTCTGCTCCACGGCCACGTAGCGCGCGGGGCCGCCGGTGGTGACGGCAAGGTCGCGAAGCTGCCAGCGCGTCTCGAGCACGGCCCGCAGATCCGTCAGCGACCAGTACTGGTCGAGCCGGACATCCTCGCCGATATCGCCCATCGGCATCACCTCGATGAAGGTGAGGTCATGCCCGCGCGCGCCGCACCAGGCGACGAGGGTGTGGATCTCGTCCTCGGTCTCGCCCTTCAGGGCCACGGTGTTGATCTTGACACGCAGGCCCGCCTCGACGGCGGCGTCGATCCCGTCCAGCACTTGGTCGAGCCGCCCCCAGCGGGTGATCCGGGCGAAGCGCGCAGGATCGAGCGTGTCGAGCGAGACGTTGACCCGCCGCACCCCGGCCGCCGCAAGCTCGCCCGCGAACCGGCGGAGCTGGCTGCCATTGGTCGTCAGCGTCAACTCCTCGAGCGCACCGGTGGCGAGATGGCGGCCCATGGCGCGGAAGAAATCGAGGATACCCCGGCGCACCAGCGGCTCGCCTCCCGTCACCCTCAGCTTGCGCACGCCCATCCCGATGAAGGCCGAACAGAGACGATCAAGCTCCTCGAGCGTCAGCAGGTCCGCCTTGGGCAGGAACGTCATGTGTTCGGCCATGCAGTACGTGCAGCGGAAATCGCAGCGATCGGTGACGGAGACGCGCAGGTAGCTGACATGCCGCGCAAAGGGGTCGATCAGCGCCGGTTCGATCATGCCCGTCCCTTCCATGGCCATCCCTTCCGATATGTCCGGGGAGCATAATCGCTCCCGACCCCGGCAGCAAGGCAGGGCGCACGGGTCGTGCCGGGGCCCGGGCGAAGGGCATCGCGCTGGGAGCAGATGCCGCGGGGCCTGCCTCCGTCACCGGCCTTCCGTCACCGGCCTGTGCGCAGGGGCATCGGCCCGGCGCGGGCGGCGGTCCTATGCGCCATGCACGGGCGCGGGTCCGGCATGCACCCCGAGATATTTCGCCGCCTCGCCCCGGGCAAACGCCTTCATCCGCGATCCGTGTACGTCCAGGAATGCGGCGACCCGGCCCGGATCGCGCTTGGAAAGCGTGCGCAGCCACCAGGCGATGGCTTTCTGGATGAACCAGTCCCGGTCGTCCGCGTAGCCTGCCGCCCAGCCGAGGATCCGCTCGCGCCGCTCGAGATCCGCACCTTCCGCGTGGTGGAGCTTTGCCCAGGACAGGGTGGCGACCAGGGCTGCCCTGCGGACCCACATGACGGGGTCCCGGGTCCAGTGCTCGACCACGTCGAGCCGGGCCGGATCGGCCTCGATCCGCCGCGACAGCGCCGCGGCCGCCTGATCGGCGATCGCCCAGGCATCCAGACCCGGCACCCAGCGCAGGAGCTCGTCCCATACCGCGTCGTCGGGACGAATCCGCGCCTGGGTCAGCAGCTTGCCCGCGGCGACCCGCCCCTCGTGGACATCGCTGTCCCACAGGGCCGCTGCCAGCGCCACGCGGTGGGCGACGTCCGAGCCCGTGCGCCAGTCCTGCACGAACCCGTCGATGACCCCGTTGGGCACGCCCAGATAGGTTCGCCTGGCCTTGTGATAGGCCGCCATGTCGGCGGCGCGGGCGGGATCGGCGGCCGCGGTCAGCGCGTCGAGCGCCGCGGCCGCCGGGGTCACGACTTGCGCTGCATCGCGATGCGCAGCTCCACGTCCTTGGCGATGCGCTGCACGCCGTAGAGTTTTCCATCGCGGATGACGTATTCGCGATCGACGCCGTCGGCCTTGAACACCAGCCGGTTGTCGGGCGTCAGGGTGCCGGTGCGCTGGAACGCGCTGCCATCATGCCGACCGCCGGGGCCATGGGTGTCCATCAGGATCACCTTGCCGGTGTCCTCGATCTTCATCACGTAAAGATCATGGCACCAGGTGTCGTTCCACCCCGCCTTGCCCCAGACCCCGCTGAATGCCTGCCATTCCGGCTTGATCTTGCGGTTCGGCTTGGTGATCTTGGTGCTCGAAAACACGGTCACGGTCTTGCACTCCGGATCGACCGGCCTTTCGGCGACCGGTACCGGCGCCGGTGCCGCCGTCTGGTTCGTTTCGGCACAGGCACCCAGAAGGCCGAGCGCGATGAGCCCCACCACCCACTTCATTCCCCACTCCTCGTCCGCATTTATTGATTTGGGTCAGTCTACTCCACCGTGACCGATTTCGCCAGATTGCGCGGCTGGTCCACATCGGTCCCCTTCGCCAGGGCCGCGTGATAGGCGATGAGCTGCGCGGGGACGGCGTAGACGAAAGGCGCGATGAACGGATCCACCATGGGCAGCACCAGCGTCGCCCA
>JANNOT010000299.1:0-6547 GCA_031399375.1 Paraoceanicella sp. | reverse complement strand
AGACCGGCGCCGAGGACCCCGATGACCCATTCCCTGCTCATCCTGCCCGGCGACGGGATCGGCCCGGAGGTCATGGCAGAGGTCCGCAAGGTGATCGCGTGGTTCGGCGCCCGCCGGGGCATTGCATTCGCGGTCGAGGACGGGCTGGTGGGGGGCTGCGCCTACGACGCGCACGGCACGCCCCTGACGGACGCGACGATGGACCGCGCGCTCGCCGTGGATGCCGTCCTGCTCGGCGCCGTGGGCGGGCCGAAATGGGACGGGCTCGACTTTTCGGTCAAGCCGGAACGCGGGCTCCTGCGGCTGCGCAAGGAGATGGACCTCTACGCCAACCTGCGCCCGGCCCAGTGCTTCGAGGCGCTTGCGGACTATTCCTCGCTCAAGCGTGACGTGGTGGCGGGGCTCGACATCCTCATCATTCGCGAGCTGACTTCGGGGGTCTATTTCGGCGAGCCGCGCGGGATCTTTCCCGACAACGAAGGCGGCCGGGTCGGCATCAACACCCAGCGCTACACCACGTCAGAGATCCGCCGCGTCGCGCGGTCCGCGTTCGAGCTCGCGCGCCAGCGGCACAACCGGGTCTGTTCGATGGAAAAGGCGAACGTGATGGAATCCGGCGTACTCTGGCGCGAGGAGGTGACCTGGGTCCACGCCAACGAATATCCCGATGTGGAGCTGAGCCACATGTACGCCGATGCGGGGGCCATGCAGCTCGTCCGCTGGCCCAAGCAGTTCGACGTGATCGTGACGGACAACCTCTTCGGCGATCTCCTGTCGGATGCCGCGGCGATGCTGACGGGCAGCCTGGGGATGCTGCCCTCGGCGAGCCTCGGCGCCCCGGGGCCGAACGGCCGGCCCAAGGCGCTCTACGAGCCCGTCCACGGCTCGGCCCCGGACATCGCGGGGCAGGGCCGCGCGAACCCGATCGCCTGCATCCTGTCGTTTGCCATGGCGCTGCGCTATTCCTTCGACCTGGGCGACGAGGCGGCGCGGGTCGAGCGGGCGGTGGAAAAGGTGCTGGCCGAGGGCGTGCGCACCGCCGATCTCGGCCAGGGGCCGGGGACCCGGCTGGTCGATACCGCGGGCATGGGCGACGCGATCATCGGCGCGCTCGACGCCAGCCTGTGAGGCGGGACCCGTGTTCGGGGGACCCGAGATCGTCGAGGCCGGTCCCGGTGACGCGGGCGCCGTGGCCGCCCTGCTCGATGCGATCAACGGCTACTACGACGTGGCACCGCTCGACCCCTCGGTCCGCGACGCGCAGGCAGCGGAGCTGACGGCAGGGCGCTATCTCGACGTGTTGCTTGCGCGGCTGCGCGACGCACCCGTCGGGCTCGCCATATACACCTTCGTGCTGCCCGCGGGGGGCGACGGGCCCGGGCTCTATCTGAAGGAGATCTTCGTCACCGATGCCGTGCGTGGCCGTGGCGTCGGGCGTGCGCTCTTTGCCCGCCTGACCGCGATCGCCATGGCGCGCGGCTGCACGCGCATCGACTGGACGGCCGAAAGCACCAATGCGGGTGCGATGCGCTTTTACGCGGACATCGGTGCCGAGCGGATCGAGGAGAAGCGCTATTTCCGCATCCCGGCGCGCCGCTTCGCAAGCTTTCGCGACGCGCTTGGCTTCGAGGACGAGTAAGGCGAGGCGGCGGAACCGAAGCGTCGGCGCGGCGTTTCCTTGGCGTGGCGCGCCCACCCCCATCCGCAACCCCGGAGACCGAGATGAAGATCGAAAGCCTGGAGGACATGTTTCTCCATACTCTCAAGGACATCCATTACGCGGAGTCCAAGATCCTGAAAGCGCTGCCCAAGATGATCAAGGCTGCGCAGGACGAAGAGCTCAAGGACGCGCTGACCGCGCACCTGACCGAAACCGAGGGGCAGATCGAGCGCCTGAAGAAGGTATTCGCCCTGCTCGACCAGAAGCCCGCATCCGAGCAGTGCCAGGCCATCGACGGTATCCTGACCGAAGGCGAAGGGATGATCGAGGATACCCAGGGCACGCCGATGCGCGATCTCGCCATCATCGCGTCGAGCCAGGCGGTCGAGCATTACGAGATGGTGCGCTACCGCAGCATGGTCGAGTTCGCCGGGTCGCTCGGGATGACCGAGGCGCGCGATCTGCTCCAGGAGACGCTGGACGAGGAGATGGCGACCGACGAGGGGCTGATGGATCTCTCCGAGGCGTCCCAGGCATCCTACATGGAAGAGCCTGCGGACGAGAAGCCTGCCGCCCCCAAGCGCAAGCGCGCGTCCTAAGCCGAGGGGGGTGCCGGGCGGCGTAGCCTGCCCGGACCCCCGCCGCCGCCCGGGACGCTTTTCGTCGTTCCCTTTCGGGTGCACGCGGGCTAAGACCGCCACCTACCGACACCGCAGGAGGGGGCAATGGGCTATCGCGTCGCCGTCGTCGGCGCCACGGGCAACGTGGGCCGCGAGATGCTGAACATTCTGGCCGAGCGGGAGTTTCCCGCCGACGAGGTCGTGGCGCTCGCGTCGCGCAAGAGCCTCGGGACCCAGTGCAGCTATGGCGACAAGACCCTGAGGACGCTCGATCTCGACACGTTCGATTTCACCGGGTTCGATTTTGCGTTCTTTGCGATCGGGTCGGACGCGACCAAGCAGTATGCCCCCAGGGCGGCCGCGCAGGGTGCCGTGGTGATCGACAACTCCTCGCTCTATCGCTACGACGCCGATGTGCCGCTGATCGTGCCGGAGGTGAACCCGGACGCGGTCATGGGCTACACCAGAAAAAACATCATCGCGAACCCCAACTGCTCCACCGCCCAGCTTGTGGTCGCGCTGAAGCCGCTCCATGACCGCGCGCGCATCCGGCGGGTTGTCGTATCGACCTACCAGTCCGTCTCGGGCACGGGCAAGGAGGCGATGGACGAGCTCTGGAACCAGACCAAGGGCATGTACGTCCCGGGTCAGGAGGTGGCGCCCAGCGTCTATCCCCGCCAGATCGCGTTCAACGTCATCCCGCATATCGACACGTTCATGGAGGACGGATCGACCCGCGAGGAATGGAAGATGATGGTCGAGACCAAGAAGATCCTCGATCCGAAGATCAAGCTGACCGCCACCTGCGTCCGCGTCCCCGTCTTCGTTGGCCATTCCGAGGCCGTGAACATAGAATTCGAGGAATTCCTCGACGAGGACGAGGCGCGCGACATCCTGCGCGAAGCCCCGGGCTGCATGGTGATCGACAAGCGCGAGGCGGGGGGCTACATCACCCCCGTCGAATGCGTGGGTGATTACGCCACCTATATCAGCCGCATCCGCCAGGACGGGACGATCGAGAACGGGCTCAACCTCTGGGTCGTGTCCGACAACCTGCGCAAGGGTGCCGCCCTGAACGCCGTCCAGATCGCCGAACTTGTGGGGCGCCGCGCGCTGAAGAAGGGCTGATCCCGCTTGGGCCGCGCCGTGATGATCCAGGGCGCGGGGTCGGACGTGGGCAAGTCGCTCATTGTCGCGGGCCTCGCCCGCGCGGCGGTGCGCCGCGGCCTGAGCGTGCGCCCGTTCAAGCCCCAGAACATGAGCAACAACGCCGCCGTCACCGTGGACGGCGGCGAGATCGGGCGGGCCCAGGCGCTCCAGGCCCGGGCGGCCGGCGTCGAGCCGCATACGGACATGAACCCCGTCCTTCTGAAACCCGAATCCGAAAGCGGCGCGCAGGTCATCGTGCAGGGCCGCCGGATGGCGAGCCTGCGGGCGCGCGACTATGCGGCCATGAAACCCCGGCTTCTCGCCCCGGTGCTGGACAGCTACGCGCGCCTGCGCGCCGCCTGCGACCTGGTGCTGGTCGAGGGGGCGGGAAGCCCGGCCGAGGTGAACCTGCGCGCGGGCGACATCGCCAATATGGGGTTTGCCCGCGCCGCGGACGTGCCGGTGATCCTGGTGGGCGACATCGACCGGGGCGGCGTCATCGCGCAGCTGGTGGGGACCGGCGCCGTGATCGACCCCGCCGATGCCGCAATGATCGCGGGGTTCCTGATCAACAAGTTCCGCGGGGACGTTACCCTGTTTGACGACGGGTACCGTGTGATCGCGGACCGCACCGGGTGGCGCGGGTTCGGCGTCGTGCCCTGGTTCGCGGACGCCCACCGCCTGCCGGCCGAGGATGTGCTGGGTCTGCGCGGGGGCGGTACCGGACCGGTGAAGATCGCCGTGCCGATGCTGCCGCGCATCGCCAACTTCGACGATCTCGACCCCCTGCGGCTGGAGCCTGCGGTGACGCTGGACCTGGTGCCCCCGGGGCGGGCGTTGCCGGGCGACGCCGCGCTGGTGATCCTGCCGGGGTCGAAATCCACCTTGGCCGATCTCGCCGCGCTGCGCGTGCAGGGGTGGGACGTGGACATCGCGGCCCATCTGCGCCGGGGCGGTCGGGTGATCGGGCTCTGCGGTGGCTACCAGATGCTCGGCCGCGTGATCCGCGATCCCCTGGGGCTCGAGGGTGCCCCGGGCGAGGCGCCGGGGCTCGGGCTTCTCGCGGTCGACACCGTGCTGGACGCCGACAAGCGCCTCGCGCGGGTGACGGGTATCCACGGCGCGAGCGGCACGGCGGTCGAGGGGTACGAGATCCATCTCGGCCGCACCACGGGACCCGACTGCGCCGCACCGTTCCTGACGATCGACGGGCGGGCCGAGGGGGCGACGGCGCACGGGGTCGCGGGGACCTATGTCCACGGCATCTTCGCCGCTGACGCGTTCCGCCAGGCGATTCTCGCAGGACTGGGCGGGCGCTCGCAGCTCGACTACGCCGCAGATGTCGAGGCAACGCTCGACGCGCTTGCCGATCACCTGGAGGCGCACCTGGCGGTGGATGCGATCTTTGGCATCGCACGCTGACGGTTGCCGTAGGTCCTGCCGCGACAATTGTGCCATTGTGGCACGCATCATGATGGCCGGGGTTCCGGCTGCCGGGGCGTAGGATAGCGTACCCCTGGTGATGTGGGGGAAGGCCGTGGACCGGGATGTTGCGCAGGTGGGGTCCGACCGTCCGACCGTATCGCGGGGTTCGCAGGTCCCTGGACGACGGCTCTGCCGATGGGGTGGCGCGTCGTGACGGTCCGGGTACCGCGGTACCAGGAGCTTGCCCGCGTACTGACGGCGCGCATCCGGGCGGGCGACTACCCGGTCGGCTGCACGCTTCCGACCGAGCAGGAACTTTGCGCCGCCTTCGGCGCCAGTCGTCACACGGTCCGCGATGCCCTGCGCATCCTCAGCGACACCGGCCTCGTCCACCGCCGCCAGGGCATGGGCAGCAGGGTGATCGGCGCCGGCCCCCCGCCCGGGTTCGTGCAGGATGTCGGCAGCCTGCGCGACCTGACGAGCTATGCGGCAGGCGAGCGCTTCGCGTTCCACCGCTGTGCCATGGTCGTCCCCGACGCGGCCGAGACGGCCCTGCTCGGCCCCGCCCCGGGTGGGCGCTGGCTCTTCGTCGAAGGGCTGCGCCTGGCACCCGAGGGCCATCCCGTCGCCCATGCCCAAGCCTATATCCACGCCGATTTTGCCGACCTCGAGCCGGTGCTTCCGACCCTGACCACCCCCTATAACGAGCGAATCGAGGCAAGTTATGGCCGTGCGGTGGACGAGGTGATCCAGGAGATTGCCGCCGCACCGTTCCCCGCATCCTCCGCCGCAGCGCTCGGCCGCGCGCCGGGCACGCTCGCGATCCGCGTGATGCGCCGCTATCTCGAGGCGGGCGGGACGCCGCTCCTGATCGGCGTGAACTGGGTCCCGCCGGAGACGTTCCAGTTTGCCATGCGCATCCGCCGCGCAGACCGGAGCTGAGGGATGGGGCGTCCCCTGGCGGTCACGCTGCGGTGGGTCATCGCCCTGAACCTGGGGTATTTCGGCGTGGAGGCGACCGTCGCTGCCACCATCGGGTCGGCATCGCTCTTTGCCGACAGTGTCGATTTCCTCGAGGATGCGGCGCTGAACCTGCTCGTGCTGCTCGCGCTCGGCTGGTCTGCCGCGGCGCGGGTCCGGCTTGGGCGGGTGCTCGCCCTCGTCCTGCTCGCCCCGGTCGCCGCAACCCTTGCCACGATCTGGTCAAAAATCGGCGATCCGGCCGTGCCCGATCCTGCCGCCCTGCTCGCCACGGGCGCCGGGGCGCTCGTCGTCAACCTCGCGGCAGCCGTGCTCCTGTCGCGGCACCACGGCGGGGGAGCGGGCGGGAGCCTTCTGCGCGCGGCGTTCCTGTCGGCGCGCAACGACGCCCTCGCGAATGCGGGGATCATCGGGGCTGCCATCGTCAGCGTTACCGTCTGGCCATCCGCGTGGCCCGACATCATCGTGGGGGCTGCGATCATGGCACTGAATGCGGGCGCCGCGCTGGAGGTCTGGCAGGCCACCGGACGCGAGGCGCGGGCAGAGGACGCCACGCCCTAGACGACCCCCTTGTCCCGCAGGGCCGCGATTGCGGGGCCCCGTAGCCGAGCCGGTCGAGGATCGCGTCGGTATCGGCGCCGAGCGCAGGGGCGCAGCGGGCTGGCAGAGGGTCGGGGCCCAGGCGAACCGGGTTCGCGACCATCGCGAAGTC
>JANNOT010000289.1:0-9828 GCA_031399375.1 Paraoceanicella sp. | reverse complement strand
GATGTGCGTCGAGGCGGGCGGGCCGCCGGCGGGCACCGGCTGCGGCGGCTATGTCGTGGGCCAGACGGTGAAGCTCCTGAAGCAGCATCACCTCCTGGACGAGACCGACGTGGTGATCTTCGACGTGCTGGGCGACGTGGTCTGCGGTGGGTTCGCGGCCCCGCTCCAGCATGCCGACCGGGCGATCATCGTGACCGCCAACGACTTCGATTCGATCTACGCCATGAATCGCATCATCGCGGCGGTGCAGGCGAAGTCGAAGAACTACCCCGTGCGCCTCGCGGGCTGCATCGCCAACCGCTCGGCGGCAACCGACGAGGTGGACCGCTACTGCGGCGTCGTCGGCTTCAACCGGCTCGCGCATTTCCCCGACCTCGACGCGATCCGCCGGTCGCGGCTTAAGAAGTGCACACTCTTCGAGATGCCCGAGGATGCGGGCGTGCTCGCCGTCCGTGCCGAATACATCCGCCTCGCCGAGACGCTCTGGGGCGGCACGGAACCGCTGGCCCCGGCACCGTTGCCCGACCGCGACATTTTCGAGCTGCTGGGATTCGATTGATGACCACGACCTACGAGCATACCCGCCAGCGGCTCGAGACCTATTTCGATCGCACCGCTTCGGCGACCTGGGCGCGCCTGACCTCGGACGCGCCGGTCAGCCGCATCCGCGCGACCGTGCGGGCGGGGCGTGACGAGATGCGCGCGGCGATGCTTGCGCGCCTGCCCGCCGATATGCACGGGCTCAGCCTGCTCGACGCCGGCTGCGGCACCGGCGCGCTCGCCATCGAGGCGGCGCGGCGGGGGGCCGACGTGGTGGCGGTGGACCTGGCCGCGAGCCTGCTCGACGTCGCGGGTGACCGGATGCCTGCGGACGTGGCCGCGCGGATCGCGTTCCGCGCGGGCGACATGCTCGACGAGGCCCACGGATCGTTCGACCACGTGGTCGCCATGGACAGCCTGATCCATTACCGCACCCCCGACATCGCGGGCGCGCTTGCCCGCCTCGCCCCCCGGGTCCGCCGCAGCATCGTGTTCACCGTCGCCCCCCTGACGGTTCCGATCGCGATCATGTATGGCGCGGGCAAGCTCTTTCCCCGCCGCGACCGCTCGCCGGCCATCGTACCCACCGCAGACGGCGCGCTGCGCCGGGCGGTGGCGCGGGTGCTGCCGGACTGGCAGCTTGCCCCCGTCGCGCGGGTCGCGCGCGGGTTCTACATCAGTCAGGCCTGGGAGTTGCGGCGATGACACGGGCGGCGCAGGCGAAGGCGACGAAGGAGCCCCACATCCTGACCAGGTTCGGGATGAACATGCTGCCCTTCGCCGATGCGGCGTCCGAGGGGCTGCCGATGCGCAGGCTCCTGCGCCTCGCGCTCTTCCAGGTGTCGGTCGGCATGGCGATGGTCCTCCTGATGGGCACGCTGAACCGGGTGATGATCGTCGAGCTCGACGTGCCGACGGCGCTGGTGGCCGCCATGGTCGCCCTGCCGGTGCTGGTCGCGCCGTTCCGGGCCGTGCTGGGGTTCCGGTCCGACAACTACCGCTCCGCCATCGGGTGGAAGCGGGTGCCCTTCATCTGGTTCGGCTCGCTCTACCAGTTCGCGGGGCTCGCCATCATGCCCTTCGCGCTCCTGCTCCTGTCCGGCGACCAGACCTATGGCCCGGCCTGGGCGGGGGATGCGGCGGCGGGGCTCGCGTTCCTGCTTACGGGACTGGGGTTGCACATGACCCAAACCGCGGGGCTGGCGCTCGCCGCCGAGCAGGCGACCGAGGAGACGCGTCCCCGGGTCGTGTCGCTGCTCTATGTCATGCTCCTGATCGGCATGGGGGTCTCGGCGCTGTTCTTCGGCTTTCTTCTGCGCGATTTCTCCAGCCTCCTGCTCGTCCAGGTTGTACAAGGCGCGGCTGTGGCCACGCTGGTGCTCAACGTCATCGCCCTCTGGAAGCAGGAGCGGATGCACCCCATGAGCCGGGAGGAGCGCGCTGCGCCCCGGCCCAGCTTCAACGACGCGATGCTTGACCTGCTGACCGGCGGGCAGGCGGGGCGGCTCCTTCTGACCGTAATGCTTGGGTCTGCCGCGTTCTCGATGCAGGACGTCCTGCTGGAGCCCTATGGCGGCGAGATCCTCGGCCTCTCGGTCTCGGCCACGACAGCGCTGACGGCGCTGTGGTCGCTCGGCGCCCTCGCAGGGTTCGGCCTGGCCGCCCGCGGCTTTGCGCGGGGGATCGATGCGGCGCGGCTCGCGGGCTACGGCCTGCTCGTCGGGATCGTCGCGTTCTCCGCCGTCATCTTCGCCAACCCGCTTGGCTCGGCCACGCTCTTCCGCATCGGCGCCTTCCTGATCGGCATGGGGGGCGGGCTCTTCGCGGTCGCGACCCTGACGGCCGCGATGGCGCTGCGTACCGGGGCGGGCGTCGGGCTGGCCCTCGGTGCCTGGGGGGCTGCGCAGGCGACGGCGACAGGATTGGCTGTCCTGCTCGGCGGGGGCCTGCGCGATGTGGTCGGTCATTTCGCGCAGTCCGGCGCCTTCGGGCCCGGTCTCGCGGGGCCCGCCACGGGATATTCCGTCGTCTATCACCTCGAGATCGCCCTGCTCTTCGCCAGCCTGATCGCCCTCGGACCCCTGGTGCGCCAGAGCCGGACGACGGGCGCTGCGCCCGCCCGACCGATCGGCCTCGCCGAATTCCCCGCATGATACGTCCGCCTGCCAACAAAGGAGGCATCCGATGACCACCGCGTTCTTTGGCTACTTCGACCTCGCCCAGCTCACGCTCTATGCGTTCTGGCTGTTCTTTTTTGGCCTCGTGATCTGGCTCCAGCGCGAGAACATGCGCGAGGGCTATCCGCTGGAAAACGCGGACGGCACCCCGGCCAACCAGGGCCCGTTCTCGCTGCCCGAGCCCAAGACGTTCCGGCTCGACCATGGCCGGGGCGAGGTGAGCTTTCCCAACGCAACGCGCGACCTGCGTGAGATCAAGGCGCTGCCCGCGGGGGGCTGGCCCGGCGCGCCGCTGGAGCCCACGGGCAACCCGCTGCTCGACGGCGTCGGCCCCGCGGCCTGGGCCGAGCGCAAGGATCACCCCGAGCTCGACGGCCACGGACACAACAAGATCGTGCCGATGCGGATCGCGGGCGACTATGCCGTGGTCACCCGCAACGACCCGCGCGGGCGCACCGTCGTCGCGGGGGATGGCGGGGCCGTCGGCACGATCTCGGACCTCTGGATCGACAAGCCCGAGCAGCTGATCCGCTACATGGAGATCGACCTGGGCGAGGCCGGCACCCGGCTTGTGCCCATGACGCTCGCCCGGCTCTGGGGCGGCAAGGTCGTGGTCGATTCCATCTATTCCGGCCACTTCGCCGAGGTGCCGGTGACCAAGTCGCCCGACGAGGTGACGCTTCTGGAAGAAGAGAAGATCTCCGCCTACTATTGCGGGGGCAAGCTCTATGCCGACCGGCGCCGTGCCGATCCGCAGATTTGAGGCGAACGAGATGACCCATGACGATTTCGCGGTCGAGCCGGTGCGCGGGTTGCCCGCCCACCCGCCGGAAGGCGAGCGCATCCTGTGGCAAGGGGCGCCGGACTGGCAGATGCTCGCCCGGCGGGCGCTCGGGCTCCGCTGGGTGATGGGCTATTTCGTCGTGCTCGCCGTCTGGCGCGGCGGTGCGATCGGCGAGGTAGAGGGGCTGCGCGAGGGGCTGGTCGCGGGCACCTGGTACCTCGCGATGGGGGCCGTGGCGGGCGGGATCCTCGCCCTGATGGCGTACGGCATGGCCCGCTCGACCGTCTACACCATCACCAACCGCCGGGTCGCCATGCGCATCGGCATGGCGCTGACCGTCACGCTGAACCTGCCCTACCGAGCGATCGGGGCGGCATCGGTCCATATCCTGCCGGGTGGGCGGGGGGACATCGCGCTGTCGCTGAACGAGGACAGCCGGATCTCCTACCTCGTCTGCTGGCCCCATGTGCGGCCCTGGACGATGAGCGGGACCCAGCCCGCCCTGCGCTGCGTGCCCGATGCGCGCCGCGTGGCGACCATCCTGGGCCAGGCGGCCGAGACGCGGGTGGCAGAACCCCGTGCAACTGGCGCACGTCTGACCGGAACGCCAACGACCGGAACGCCAATGACCGAGATGGGGAGGCTGGACCATGGCCCAGAGCGCTTCGCTGCCGAATAGGCGGGCGGACACGATCCCGCGCGGACTTGTCCGCGCCGTCGTGGCCCTGCTCGCCTTCACCATGATCCTCGTGGCCTTTGCCCGTGTGACCGGGATGCCGCCCGCGGGTATCATGCCTGTGCAGCCCGAGGCGGAGCGGGTGGCGGTGGTCATCGCCCCGCGTGGCGATGGCGGGGTGCTGATCACCCGGCCGGACGGCAGCGTGGTCGCAAGCCTGTCGGTGCAGGAGGCGGGCTTCATCTCGGGGGTCGAACGGGTGCTTGCCCGCGAACGCCGGTCCTATGGCCTTGCCCCCGTCGGCCCGGTCGACCTGGTGCGCTGGCAGGACGGCCGGATGAGCCTGCTCGATCCTGCGACCGGCTGGCGGATGGAAATTGTCGGGTTCGGCGATACCAATGTCGAGTCCTTCGCCCGGCTCCTGGCGGCCGCGCGATCCTGATCTGCGCCTTTCGACCCAAAACCAAAAAAGAGGGAGTATGACGATGCTGGGACGGATCATCCCGCGCAAGGTGGAGGAGGTGCCCTGCACCGTCGAGGTCAGCCACACCTTCGACAGCCTCCACGCCCATGTGCGGTTCGACAATGGTGCCGTCGTCCATCCGGGCGACGAGGTTCTGGTGCATGGCGCGCCGGTGATGGCCCCCTATGGCGAGATCGTGGTGGAACAGCGCCGTGCGACCATCACGCGGGCGACCGCGCTCGAGCGGCTCTGGACCCGGGCGACCGGTGATCTCGACTTCATGGAACTCTGCGAATTCAGCTTTTCCGAGGAGATCCGGCTGTGAACGCCCATGCCCCCGCCCCAGTGCCCGGCGAGGCCGTCAGCGACGCCACCGCCATGGCGACCGAGACGACGCTCCTGAACCCGCGCTTCTACACCACCGATTTCGACGAGATGGACAAGGTTGACGTCTCCTCGGTCCGCGGCGAGTGGGACGCGCTGATCGCCGAGCTGAAGTCCGATCCCAACCGGCATCATTTCAAGAAGACCGCCGACTGGGACACGATCGATTTCGATGCGCTCGAACCCGCGCTGCGTAAGGAACTGATCGATTTCCTCGTCTCCTCGCTGACCGCGGAATTCTCCGGCTGCGTGCTTTACAAGGAGATGAAGCGCCGCGGTACCAATCCCGACATGTGCGAACTCTTTAGCTACATGACCCGCGACGAGGCCCGCCATGCCGGGTTCATCAACGACGCGCTGCGCGAGGCGGGGATGCACGTCAATCTCGGCTTTCTGACCAAGACCAAGAAGTACACCTTCTTCAAGCCAAAGTTCATCTTCTATGCCACCTATCTGAGCGAGAAGATCGGCTATGCGCGCTACATCACCATCTATCGCCACCTGGAGCGGCACCCTGAACACCGGTTCCACCCGATCTTCAAGTGGTTCAAGGAATGGTGCAACGACGAGTTCCGCCATGGCGAGGCGTTCGCCCTGCTGATGCGCGCCAACCCGGCGCTGCTGACGGGCATGAACAAGCTCTGGATCCGGTTCTTCCTGGTCGCCGTGTTCGGCACGATGCATGTGCGTGACCACGCCCGTCCGGAGTTTCACAAGGCGCTCGGGATCGATATCGACTGGTACGATGCCGAGGTGTTCCGGATCACCTCGGAAATCGCGCGCCAGTGCTTTCCGGTCGAACTTGACCTGCAGAACCCGCGCTGGACCCGCGGCCTTGCGCGGTTGCGCCGGGCATTCGACGGGCTGGATGCGGCGCGACGCCGGGGCGGGATTGCGGGGCGGCTGGGCAAGGCCTGGTACGGCGCGGGGGCCTTCGCGGCCTTTGCCGGGCTCTACCTGATCCCGGTCAAGCGGAACGCGCTGCCCGCATCCTCGCGCCTGCAACCGGCCTATTGATGATCTGGCTTGCCATCATCCTCGCGGTCTTCACCTGGTGGTTCTCCACCGGCGCGATCCTGATGGCAGTCGGCCGGGCGGACCGTGGGGGGCCGGACGCACATCGCGCGACCGTGCGCGTCGCGGTCCCCGTCCTCTTCGCGGGCATCGGCCTGCTCCACTGGTCGGTGGGGCAGGCGGGTCCCGCCGCGGCGGTGGCCGGGTTCCTGTCTGCGATCCTGATCTGGGGCTGGATCGAGCTTGCGTTCCTGAGCGGCATCGTGACCGGGCCGGTCCGCGACCGGTTGCCACGCGGGGCGACCGAGGGCGAGCGGTTCATGCGCGCCTGGGGCACCATCGCGTACCATGAATGCCTGCTGGTGGCCGCGGCCATCGGCATCCTGATCCTGAGCCGGGGGGCCGAACATCCCATCGGGCTTTGGACGTTCCTCGTGCTTTTTGCCGCGCGCATCAGTGCAAAGCTGAATGTGTTTTTCGGGATCCCGCGGATCAACGAGGAATTTCTGCCCCGCCCGGTCCGGCATCTGGCGAGCTACTTTCGCCGCCGGCCGATCAACGCGGTGTTTCCGGTTTCGGTCACGCTTCTGACGGCCGCGACCTTCTGCTGGATCGACCGTGCGATCGCCCTGCCCGAGGCCGCGTTCGGCTTCACCCTGCTGGCCACGCTGACCGCGCTGGCCCTGGTCGAGCACTGGCTGATGGTGGTCCCGCTGCCAGATGCCGCACTCTGGCGCTGGATGGTACCCGCGCCCTCGCCTACATCCACACCGCATCCGGGCCTGCCCGCGCTGCACGACACTGAGTGAAGTCCCGGGGAGGACGAGCGATGGACTACGAGACCCTGTTCCAGGCCCAGCTGGACGACCTGCGCGCCGAGGGCAACTACCGCGTCTTCGCAAACCTCGGCCGCAACCGCGGCGATTTCCCCCGGGCGCGGAATTTCGGGGCGGGCGACCGGCCCGAGGTCACCGTCTGGTGCTCGAACGACTATCTCGGCATGGGCCAGCATCCCGACGTGCTCGCCGCCATGCACGCGGCACTCGACGAATGCGGCGCGGGCGCGGGGGGGACCCGGAACATCTCGGGCACTAACCATCACCATGTTGCGCTGGAGGACGAGCTTGCCGACCTGCATGGCAAGGAGGCGGCGCTGCTCTTCACCTCGGGCTACGTGTCCAACTGGGCGGCGCTCGGCACGCTGGCCGGACGGCTCCCGGGTTGCGTGGTGTTCTCGGACGCGCTCAACCACGCCTCGATGATCGAGGGGATCCGCCACAGCCGCGCGGACCGGCGGATCTGGCGGCACAATGATCCCGCCGATCTCGACCGGATCCTGTCGGAATACGGCCCCGACCGACCCAAGCTGGTTGCGTTCGAGAGCGTCTATTCCATGGACGGCGACATCGCCCCCATTGCCGAGATCTGCGACGTGGCCGAAAAGCATGGCGCGATGACCTATCTCGACGAGGTGCACGGGGTCGGTCTCTATGGCCCGCGCGGCGGCGGCGTGGCCGAGCGCGAGGGACTGATGGATCGCCTGACGGTGATCGAGGGCACGCTGGGCAAGGCCTTCGGCGTCGTCGGCGGCTACATCGCAGGCTCCGCGGCCATGTGCGATTTCGTGCGCAGCTTTGCCAGCGGGTTCATCTTCACCACCGCCCTGCCACCCGCCGTGGCCGCCGGTGCCGCCGCCTCGATCCGGCATCTGAAGGCGAGCCCGTTCGAGCGTGCCCGCCAGCAGGCCCAGGTGGCCAAGCTGCGCCGCAAGCTTGACGCGGCGGGCATCCCGCACCTGCACAACCCCAGCCACATTGTGCCGGTGATGGTCAAGGACCCGGTGAAGTGCAAGATGCTCTCGGACATCCTGCTCAACGACTACGGGATCTACGTGCAGCCGATCAACTATCCCACGGTACCCAAGGGGACCGAGCGGCTCCGCTTCACCCCCTCGCCGCTCCATACCGATGGCGATATCGACCACCTCGTGGGTGCGCTCGGCGACCTCTGGGCCCATTGTGCACTATCGCGTGCGGTTGCTTGACGCTCTGGCGATGCGGTGAGTTGACCCGGCCGCGGCGGTGCATATGTTGTGCGCAGAAGGGCGAGGCCCGAGGTCGGTCGCGCCCCGATCTGAGGAGAGGAAACCCATGATCCGCACATTGATGGCTGCCGCCACGGCGGCGGCGCTGTTCGCAACCCCGGGCCTTGCCGCGGGCGACGCTGCCGCAGGCGAAAAGACGTTCGCCAAGTGCAAGGCGTGCCACGTGATCCAGAACGGCGATACCGTGGTGCAGAAGGGCGGCAAGGTCGGACCGAACCTCTACGGCGTGATCGGGCGCCCCGCAGGCAGCGTCGAGGGTTTCAAGTACGGCGAGACCATCGTGGCGGCCGGCGCAAAGGGGCTGGTCTGGGACGAGGCGCAGCTGGCCGAGTACGTGAAGGACCCCAAGGCGTTCCTTGCGGCCTATACCGGCGACGCGGCGGCGAAGTCCAAGATGGCGTTCAAGCTGCCTGCGGGCGGCGAGGATGTGGCGGCCTATCTCGCCAGCGTGGCCGTCACCAACTGACGACAGGGTCGACACCGGCCCCACCTGGGCCGATCGATGGGCAGAGGGCCGGTTTCCTGCGGGAACTGGCCCTTAAGCCTTGTGCGGCATCGTGATGATGCACACTCTGTTCCTCGCCGGAGAAACCATCCACATGAACTTTCGGTAACGGCGGAGAATCCGCTTTACAGGGTGGGGCAGCCGCCCCACCATATTTCGTACCGGGGTGCACCCCGCACCTCGAACTCTAGACAAGCTCTCAGCCCCTAGCGGGGCAATCCCCGCGGCGGGCGAAAGCTGGAGGGAGCGTCGGACATGACCGCCACCGCGCACGATCTGAGCTGTGACGACACCCACCCCATCGACATCGTGGAACATCTCGCCGAGCACCACGACTGGGATTTCGACCGTGTGGGCGAGGATCAGATCGCGATGTCGCTGGAGGGGAGCTGGCGCACCTATGCGCTGTCGCTCGCCTGGTCGCACCACGAGGAGGTGCTGCGCCTGATCTGCACGTTCGAGCTTGCGCCACCCGACGCGCGCGAGGCGGAGCTCCTGAAGTTGATGGATCTCGCGAACGACAAGCTCTGGACCGGGTGCTTCACGCTCTGGCGCGAGCAGAAGATGATGGTGTTCCGCTACGGCCTGACCCTGGCGGGCGGGGCACAGGCGACCCCGGGGCAGATCGACGACATGGTCCAGACCGCCGTCATCGCCTGCGAGCGGTTCTATCCCGCCTTCCAGCTCGTCGGCTGGGCGGACAAGACCGCGCAGGAGGCGCTTGGCATCGCCATGACCGAGGCCTACGGTCGCGCCTGACATCGCTCCCCCCGCGGGGGCGGGGAGGGGGGCGCGATGGCGGCGATGGACGACGTGGCCCGGCAGGGCATCATCCTGCTGGGTTGTGGCAAGATGGGCAGGGCGCTGCTCGATGGCTGGCTCGCTGCGGGGTTGCCGCCCGCGTCCGTTCACATTCTCGACCCTGCGCCCCATCCCGGGCTGGCCGGGCGGGGTGTCTGGGTCAATGGCACATTGCCGGACGTACCGGCCGTGATCCTGCTGGCGGTGAAGCCGCAGATGATGGCGGCGGCGCTGCCGCAGGTCGTGCGCTATGGCGGCGGGGGGACGCTGGTGCTCTCCATCGCCGCAGGGACCCCCGTGGCGGCGTTCGAGGCGGCCTTCGGCCGTACCACCCCGATCGTGCGTGCCATGCCCAACACCCCGGCCGCGATCGGTCGCGG
>JANNOT010000275.1:0-11318 GCA_031399375.1 Paraoceanicella sp. | reverse complement strand
AGGTAATGGTCGATCCGGTAGATCTGGCGCTCGGAAAATGATGCGGCGAGCTGCGTGTTCAGCGCATTGGCCGATGCGAGGTCATGGCCGAGCGGCTTTTCCACCACGATCCGGCTTTCCGGCGTGGCAAGACCCGTCTCGGCCAGCCGCCCCGCGATCGCCCCGAACAGCCCCGGCGCGACCGAGAGATAGAAGGCGCGCACCACGTCGGGGCGCAGCACGGCCCCCAGCGCGTCCCACCCCGCCGTCCCTCCGGCATCGACGGGGACATAGTCGAGGGCTCCGAGGAACCGCGCCAGGGCTGCCGCATCCGCCGCGTCGTTCTTTGCGAATTCGTGCAGGGTGTCGCTGACGCTGTCGCGCCATTCCCCGGTGGTCATCTGGCTGCGGGCGGCCCCGATGATCCGGGCCGTGGGCGGCATCTGGCCCGCGTTCATGCGGTGGAATAGCCCCGGCAGGATCTTGCGCCGCGCCAGATCCCCTGTCGCGCCGAAGATCACCAGGTCGAAGGGCACCACCGGGATGACGCGAGAGACCATTGCCAAGGCTCCTCAGGGAGGCGGTCGGGGCAGGCCCCCGCGCCGTATCGAGACGATAACCCCCGTCCTGTCAAGCACAAGGCAGGCTTGCGCCACCGCGGGGTGGCCTCGGCCCCCCCGCGTTGCTAGGGTGCCACGGAACAGCCTGGGCGACGCATGAACCCCCTCCGCGGCATTGTGCTCAAGATCCTGTCGGTGGTGGTCTTCATGGCCATGGCCAGCATCGTGAAGGCAATCTCGAACGAGATCCCGCCGGGCCAGATCGTATTCT
Organism: Paraoceanicella sp.; assembly: GCA_031399375.1. Taxonomy (GTDB): domain Bacteria; phylum Pseudomonadota; class Alphaproteobacteria; order Rhodobacterales; family Rhodobacteraceae; genus Paroceanicella. Next base: position 10,508 of record JANNOT010000275.1, on the reverse strand, counting down.
TCCGCTCACTCTTCGCCATTCCGCCCATCGTGCTGTGGCTCTGGTCGCGAGGGCAGTTTCCGGCCAGTCTGCGTACCCAGAGCCCGCTCAACCATGTCTGGCGCAGCCTCGTCGGCGTCTGCGGCATGGGGCTCGGATTTCTCGCGCTCGGGCTGATCCCCCTGCCCGAATCCGTCGCGATCGGCTATGCGGCGCCGTTGCTGACCACGATCTTTGCCGCGATGTTTCTGGGCGAACCGGTGCGGCTGGTCCGCCTCGCAGCCGTCGTCCTGGGGCTGGTCGGCGTGGGCCTCGTGCTGGCGCCGCGCATCAGCACGTTCTCGGACGGCACCACGACCCCCGACGAGACGCTGGGCGCCTTCGCACAGCTGATTGCGGCGGTCTTCGTGGCGCTCGCCACCGTCTTTGTGCGCAAGCTGGTGCAGGTGGAGACGACGGCGGCGATCGTGTTCTATTTCAGCGCCATCGCGGCGGGGTTCGGCCTCTTGACCATCCCGTTCGGCTGGGTGGCCCCGACCCCCCTGACCCTGGTCCTTCTCGTCCTGACCGGGGTGCTCGGCGGGCTGGGGCAGATCCTGATGACCGAAAGCTACCGCCATGCGGAAACCTCGGTCATTGCACCGTTCGAATACACCTCGATGCTGCTCGCGCTCGGCGTCGGCTATTTCGTCTTTGCCGAGGTGCCCACGGGCAGCATGCTGGGGGGTGCCACGCTGATCGTCTGCGCGGGGCTGCTGATCATCTGGCGCGAACGCCAGCTCGGCATCCGGCGTGCCCGGGCGCGCAAGGCGATGACCCCCCAGGGCTAGAGCACGGGGTGAAACAGGCCATCGGCAGGCTCGAACGCCTCCAGCCCGCCGCCGCCCATGTCGAGATAGGCGCCGTGGAGCGCGAGCCGCCCCTCGGCCGCCGCCTCGGCGACGAAGGGAAAGCCCGAGAGGTTTTCGAGCGACACCACCACGCCGAGCCGCCCCAGCGCCTCGCGCTGGTCGGCCTCCGGCGTGGTCTTGTCGAGCCGGGCATAGCCGGGGCGCAGGATGTCCATCCAGCGCCCGATGAAGCTCGTCTCCGCCTCCAGCTCCGGCGCCTGGCCCGCGCACATGGCATGGCAGCCGTGAACGCCGCCGCATCCGGCATGGCCGAGCACCATCAGATTGGCGATCTTGAGCACGGTCACAGCATATTCGATGGCCGCCGAGGTGCCGTGGCGGTCGCGATTGGGCTCGTAGGGCGGGACGAGGTTGGCGATGTTGCGGTGGATGAAGAAATCCCCCGTCTCGGCCCCGAAGATCGACGCGACCTCGACCCGGCTGTCGCAGCACGCGATGACCATCGCGCGCGGGCGCTGGCCATCCTCGACCAGGCGGCGGTACCAGGCCTGGTTCTCGGCATAGGTGGTGGCGCGCCAGGCGCGAAAGCGCTGCGCGAGAAAGCTGGGCAGGGGTTTGACAGGGGTCATCTCGGGCTCCGCATCCATGCCCCGGACCTTAATCATCCGGCCTCGCAGCGGCAAGTTCGCACGCGCAGCACGCCGCACGTGATCGCGGCGTTCATCTCACCGAAAATTTCGCCGGCGCCCATGTCCGACCTTAACGCCCGGTCAAGGGTTTGGGCGCAGGTCTTGAGGCGGGACGGTGGAGGGGGTTGGGATGACCGGCAAGGTATTTCGTCTGTCCTCGCGCGAGGAAGGACTTCTGGACAGCGACATGATCCGCGTGCTGCGGCACACGCTTGGCCACGACCAGTGCGAAGAACTGATTGAGGATGCCTCGTTCCAGATCACGGAACGGCTGAGCCGGCTCGAGATTGCGCTCGACTGCGCGGATTACGACACGGTCCACCGCCTGGCCCACGGGCTGGTCGGGCTGAGCGGGCAGGTCGGGCTCATGCTCGTGTCCGCCGTGGCGCGCGACCTTGCGCGCGTCGCCCGGGCCCGCGATGCGACCGCTGCGCGCGCGGTCGGGGGGCGGCTTCTGCGGCTGGGCGAGGACTCGCTGTTCTCGCTCGCCCGCCACAGCGACTGAGGGCGCGGGCAAGGCTGCGGGGACGCGTCCAACCGCCGCTCGACCGCACGGGCCAGCCTGCGGGCGAGCCGGTTTGCGTCACGGCTGGGCCCCGGTTCCGGGAGCATCTGCGGCAGGCGTGACCGGGCCCGGTTCCCGACCGTCCGACCCGGATAGGGCGCCCTCACCGGCGGGTCCGTCGTCCCCCGGGGGGATTGTCTCGGCCCTGCAATCGGATAGGGTCGGGCAAGACCGCCGACCGGGCGGCCCGCGCAGGACCCCGCATGCCCGACCCGACGCCCACCCGACCGGCCTTCGCCCCCGATGTGCCCGCCGCGATCCCGCTCGAGCTGGTGTCCGCGGCCGATGCCGTCGCGCGGATCGCCGCGCTGGACCCGTTCGGGCGGACCTGGGCCGAGGCGCAGGGCTTCACCGGGGCGCTGGGCTCGGTGCTGGTCATTCCAGGGCCGGATGGCAGGCTTGCCCGCGTGCTGGCGGGCTGGGGCGCGGCGGAGGATCGTGCCCGCGGGCGCTTTCACCTCGCGACCATCGCCGCGAAGCTTCCCGCGGGGGTCTACCGGCTTGCCGCGGCCTTCTCCCCCGATGCGGCGGAGGAGGCGGGGCTCGCCTGGCTTCTGGCGGCGTACAGTTTCGGGCGCTACCGCACCCGCGGCGGGTTGAAGGCCCGGCTGGTCGCCCCGCCTGGGGTCGACGGCCCGCGGCTCGAGACCATCGCCGAGGCGGTTTTCCTGATCCAGGACCTGATCAACACGCCCGCGTCCGACATGATGCCCGACGATATTGAGACGGCGTTCGTCACGCTGGGCACCCGGTTCGGGGCGGACGTGGCCGTGACCCGCGGCGCGGCGTTGATCGAACGGAACCTTCCCATGATCCACGCCGTCGGCCGGGCCTCCGACCAGGCACCGCGGCTGCTCGACCTCACCTGGGGCCGGGCGGAAGCGCCGAAGGTGACGCTGGTGGGAAAGGGCGTGTGCTTTGACACCGGGGGGCTCGACATCAAGCCTGCCACGGGCATGGCGATCATGAAGAAGGACATGGGCGGGGCCGCGACGGTCATGGGCCTCGCGCAGATGGTCATGGCGCGGGGGATCGACATCCGCCTGCGGGTGTTGGTGCCCGCGGTCGAGAATGCGATCTCGGCCGGGGCGTTCCGGCCCGGCGACATCCTGACCTCGCGCCGCGGCCTGACGGTGGAGGTCAACAACACCGATGCCGAGGGGCGGCTGGTGCTGGGCGACGCGCTGGCACTGGCGGACGAGGACGGGCCGGACCTCGTCCTCTGCCTGGCCACGCTGACCGGCGCCGCGCGGGTGGCGCTGGGTCCCGATCTGCCGCCGTTCTACACCGACGATGACGATCTGGCGGCGGAGCTTGCCGCCGCGGCGCTGGTCACCCGCGACCCGGTCTGGCGCATGCCGCTCTGGCCGGGCTACGAGGACATGATCGAACCGGGGATCGCCGATCTCGACAACGCCCCGTCCGGGGGAATGGCGGGATCGATCACCGCCGCGCTTTTTCTGCGGCGCTTCGTGGACACGGCCGCCTTCGTCCATCTCGACATCTATGGCTGGACCCCCGCGGCAAAGCCCGGGCGGCCCAAGGGAGGGGCCGCGCAGGCGGCGCGCGCGCTCTTTCACCTGATAGAGCGGCGCTATGGACGGGCCTGACCCGCGCCTGACGCCTGCGCGACCGGACCTCGCCGCCGCCACGCTGCGGGGCCGCGTTGAGGCCGAGCGCTACGCCGAGCCGGTGGCGATGCGCGTCATCGCCGGGTCCACGCCGCTCTGGCCCGACCCGGCGCGGCGGCGGCTGTCGAGCATGCTCCTGTTCGGCGAGGATTTCGCGGTCTACGAGGTGGCGGACGGTCTCGCCTGGGGTCAGGCCGCCCGGGACGGCTATGTGGGCTATGCCGCCGCGGCGGCGCTCGCCCCGGCGGGGCCCCGGCCGACCCACCGGGTCTCGAGCCTGTCCACCCATCTCTACCCCGCGGCGGACCTGAAGGATCCGCCTGTCGCGGTGCTACCCTGTGGTGCGCGTCTGCGCGTGACGGGCGAGGTGGCGCGGTTCCATGCGGTCGAGGGGGGGTACGTGCCCTTCGGTCATCTGGCCGATGGTCCCGCCGCGGACTGGGTGGCCGCCGCAGCCGCGTTCCTGGGCACCCCCTATCTCTGGGGCGGGCGAACCGCAGCGGGGATCGATTGTTCGGGGCTCGTCCAGGCAGCGCTCCATGCCGCGGCGATCGATTGCCCGCGCGATTCCGACCAGCAGGCCGCGCTGGGGGTGGAGATCGCCCCGGACGCGGGGCTGATCCGGGGCGATCTGGTGTTCTGGCGCGGCCATGTGGGGATCATGGAGGACGCGCAAACCCTTCTGCACGCCAATGCGTTCCACATGGCCACGGTCCGCGAGCCGCTGGCCGGGGCGGCGGCGCGAACCATCGCCCGCGGGCAGGGCGCGGTCACGGCGCGGCGGCGGCTCTAGCCCCGCCCGGGACCACAGGCTAAGGTCCCCGCGCCACGACAGGAAGGGGTTCGCGATGACAGGACGGATGATCGCCGGGGCCGCAGCGCTGGTCGCGCTGGCGGGATGCAGCGCGATGGCACCCGAAAGTGCGGCGGAAAACGCGCCCGGCACGCCGCCTGCGACCTCGTCCCCGCCGGTCGCCCGACCCGCCGCCCAGGACCGTCCTGCGGCCGTCGCGACGCCTGCGTTTCGCGACTGGGAGGCACGGTTCCGCCCCCAGGCCATGGCCCAGGGCATCCGGTCGGACGTTTATGACCGCGCGTTCCGCGGCGTCGGCGTGAACGAACGGGTGCTCGAGCTCGATGCCTACCAGCCGGAGTTCCGCCGCCAGATCTGGGACTATCTCGACCGTGCGGTGTCCGACCAGCGCGTGGCGAACGGCCGGGCGAAATGGGCGGAGATCGGTCCGCTGGTCCGCCAGATCGGCGCACGCTACGGGGTGGATCCCCAGATCATCCTGGCCATCTGGGGGATCGAGAGCAGCTATGGCGCAACCCGGGGCGATCTGGGCGTGATCGAAAGCCTCGCCACCCTCGCCTTTGACGGGCGGCGGCGGGAGTTTGCCGAAAGCCAGCTGATCGCCGCGCTGCGCATCCTCCAGGACGGGGACACGACGCCCGAGGCGATGCGCGGCTCCTGGGCCGGGGCGATGGGGCACACCCAGTTCATCCCGACCTCCTATGCCGACTACGCCCAGGACTGGACGGGCGACGGGCGGCGCGATGTCTGGGGCGAGGATCCGGCGGATGCGCTCGCCTCGACTGCCAATTACCTCGCCCGGTTCGGCTGGACCGCAGGCCAGCCCTGGGGGGTGGAGGTGTCGCTGCCCGCGGGGTTCAACCCCGCCCTCGCCGGCGGCGAGGATTGGCGCGATGTTGCGGCATGGCAGGCACTGGGCGTGCAACAGATCGGCGGCGCGGTGCTGCCGCAGCACGGCCAGTCCGCGCTGCTCGCACCCGCGGGCGCCCGCGGGCCGGTGTTCCTGATATTCCAGAACTTCCGGGTCATCCGGCGCTACAACAATGCGACGTCCTACGCGCTTGCCGTCGGGCATCTGGGGGACCGGATCCTGGGCGGCGGCCCCTTCGTCGCGACCTGGCCGCGCGACGAACAGGCGCTGAGCCTGAACGAGACGATCGAGTTGCAGGAGCGTCTGACGGCACTCGGCTACGACACGCTGGGGACCGACGGGCTCGTGGGGCCGAACACGATCACTGCCATCCGCAATTTCCAGCGCGAAAAGGGTCTGCCCCCCGACGGCTTCCCGACCCGCACGCTGCTCGCCGCCGTCAAGGCAGCGCGCAGCGGCTGAGCGCCCGCGCGGGACCCTATTGGGGGTCGAGCTTTTCGGGCAGCGGCATCCCGGGGAGGCCCGGCCCCGGGCCGGTCCAGATCGCCGCCCCCGGGGCGCGGATGCGCGACAGGATCGCCTTCGGCCCGGCCAGCAGCATCTGCGCCAGCCGGTTATCGCGGAGCTGCTTCTTGGTCGTCTCGATCCGCATCACGTCCCCCATTCTGCGGTCGAGAAATGCCCAGGTCTGGGCATTGCCCTCGCTCGTGTCGCCCAGCCAGTAGAGGATCGTCGCCGAAAGGACGCCCGAAAGCGTCAGCCGCTTGGTGTACCAGTTGTAGTCGGTCGAGCTGTCGCCCAGCCCGCTCCAGATCGTGTCGGACGTGCGCCACAGCGCCCGCGCGCCGTCGGCCGCATGCATCGGCAGGGCATAGAGGCTCATCGCCCGGCGCACGGCGTCCTTTTCCGCGCCTGCGATCTCTATCCGGCGGCGCACCGCATGGGCCACGCGTTCGGTGAACCGCAGGTGGCCGAGGGTGTTCTGGCGCAATTCGTCGGCAAGCTGCCGGTCGCCCGCGTCGTGGAAGGCAAGCGCGAGGTCAACCGCACCGCGCGGGAACGCGGCGCGCGCGGTCGCGGGGTCGATTTCCGCGGCGCGCGCCGCCGCGGCCAGCGTCGCGGGCGACCAGCCATCGAAGGCCACATGGGGCAGGGCCGCGGCGAGGATGCGCGCGCGGATGTCGGCAAACGGGGTGGACGGGTCGGTATCGGTCAAATCTGCCTCCAGATGTCGTGCCGCCGGTGATGGACACCCCCGACGCCCATTGGTATATAGCGCGCTCGCGCTCGCATCCGACAACATGGAAAGGTGGTGACAGCAAGTGCAGGTACTGGTTCGGGACAACAATGTCGAACAGGCGCTCCGGGCTCTGAAAAAGAAGCTCCAGCGCGAAGGCGTGTTCCGGGAGATGAAGCTTCGGCAGCATTTCGAGAAGCCGTCCGTGAAGAAGGCCCGCGAAAAGGCCGAGGCCGTCCGGCGCTCCCGCAAGCTCGCGCGCAAGAAGGCGCAGCGCGAAGGCGCGCTCTGACGCGTGCCGCCTCCGGCATGACGAACCGGCCCCTTGGGTCGCCGCAGCCCCCGCGCCCGCAACGGCCGGGGGTTTTGCGTTCAGGATGGACCGGGCGGTGCGCCGCCCGGGCACGGGCGGGGCGAGGCAGCGGATGCGCGGGCGGCAGGACATCGACGGCGATACCGAGGGACGGCGGATCTATGCGATCGGCGACGTCCACGGCCTGCGGGGCGAGCTTGCCGCACTGCACGCGGCGATCCGCGACGATCTTGCGGCCCGGCCCCATCCGGCGCCGGTCGTCGTTCATCTCGGCGATTTCGTGGACCGTGGACCCGACAGCGCAGGGGTGCTGTCGGACCTGATCGCCTGGGATCTGCACGGGGTCGAGCGCATTTGCATCCTGGGCAACCATGACGACCTGATGGTGAAATTCTTCGACGACCCGCGCGGCGTGTGGTGCGGGTATCACTGGCTGGAGCGCAACCTGGGTGGGGCGGCCACGCTGGCGTCCTACGGTGTCGATGTCGATCCCCGGACCCCGCTTGTCGCGCTGGAGGTGGCGCGGGGCCGCGTGCCGGACGCCCATCTTCACTTTCTCGCCGGATTGCCGCGGATGCACCGCATCGGGGGGTATCTCTTCGTCCATGCAGGCATCGCGCCCGGCGTGCCGCTCGACCGGCAGGACCCCGAGGATCTGGTCTGGATCCGCGGGCCGTTCCTGACCAGCCCCGCCGACCACGGTGTGGTCGTGGTTCATGGTCACACCCCGGTCAAGGCGGTGGAGGTGCGGCGCAACCGCATCGCCATCGACACGGGGGCGGTGTTCGGCGGCCCGTTGACCTGCCTCGTGCTCGAGGGGGCAGAGCGGGCGCTCCTCACCCCCTCCGGCCGCGCACCGCTCTAGAAGATCGGCAGCCCCGCCCGCGCCTGGGCGAAGACGGCCAGGGTCAGTGCGACGTGGACTGCGGCACCTACCGTCACGCCGGTCACCGCGAACCGCGGCGCCAGCCGGTCGAGCGCGAGGCCGAGCAGGGGGATGAGTTGCATGGCGTGCAGGGCGAGGAAATGCGCGGGGCGCAGGTCTCCGACCTCCAGCGACCATCCCGTCAGCGGCACCTCCGCCCCGCCCGGGGGGTGCAGCCCGACATGGTGGCCGTCCGCACCGCCGAGATAGCCCGCGATCCCGAGGGTGAGGAGCGTCCCCAGCGTCAGCCCCAGGATCGCGCCCCGCCGCAGGCCCGGCGACAGCCGCGCCGCGGGATCGCGCGCGATCAGCACACCGAGAACCCCCGCCGCCGCCGTCAGGACCACCGCCCCGACCCCCATGGCCTGGTACATCGCCGTGGTGAGGGGGGTGGAGAAGTTCCAGTGCGACGGTGCCTGGGCGCCGGCCATCACCATGATGTAGACCATCTCGGCCCCACCGCAGAATGCGGCGAGGATCGCCGTCCCGCGCAGCACCCGGCCGCCCCGGGCGCCGGGCGACATGCGCCGGGCAAAGACGGCCAGCGTGGCGAAATGCAGCGCGAGTGCGGCCGCGAACTTGGTCGGCTTCACCCAGACGCCGTGCCCGTCGAGCATCCGTGTGTCGAGCGCCAGCAGCGGCAGCATGAGGGCGAGGAGGACCAGCATCAGGAGCGTGGCGGGGACCAGCGCGGTGTCCCGGGGCAGGGCGGTCATGCCGGCACCCCGCCGCGCAACGCCGCGGTGTGCCCGGCGAGCTGCGCCAGCGCCCAGCCGACCAGAAAACCGATGGGGCCGAGCATGAAGCAAGCGCCGAGCACCGGCCATTGCAGGACCCGGTGCACCCCCGCGCCATCGAGCCTGCGCGCGACCCAGGTGCCGAGGAAGAGATCGTAGGCGAGGTAATGCTGCCATCCGGCCACCAGGACCGGGTCGGATTGGAACAGCGCGCGCACCTCGGCCACCGACCCGAACCCGCCGCCCGCTGCCGCGAAATGCTGCATCATGATGACCGCGTAGCCCGCGGCGAGCAGGAGCGGGATCGCAAGGCCCGGAACAGCGAGCACCCATGGCTGCCGCGGCGCTACGGCGAGGATGACCCAGCCCGCCAGGGCAAGGGTGCTGGAGATGGCGAAGGCGTCGTCCCAGGTCATTCGAAGCTCCGATGTTGTCAATGGCAACATCGACAGGGTCGCGGGGATCGGCCCGTGGGTCAAGCGGAAAGTTGACATCGGAAACATAACGCGGGACGACTGGCCCATGGAGGCCCGGACCTATCACCACGGAAACCTGCGCGCGGCGCTGGTGCAGGCGGGGCTCGCGATCCTCGAGGCGGACGGGCTCGACGGCCTCAGCCTGCGGGCCTGCGCGGCCCGTGCCGGGGTCAGCCATGCCGCGCCCCGCAACCATTTCGACGGGCTGCGCGGCCTGATCGGGGCCATCACCGCCGAGGGGTTCCGCCGCCACGCGGCCGCCATGCGCGCCGACGTCACCGACGGCATGGCGCGCGAGTTGCGTCTGATCGCCGTCCTGCGCGGCTACCACCGTTTCGCGACCGAAAACCCCGCGCTTTACAAGCTGATGTTCTCGCGCGGGTGGCAGGGCGAGAAGGACGCGGAATTGCTCGACGCTGCCGCGTCCTCGTACGGCGTTCTGGAAGAGATCGCCCGCGACCTGTCCTGGACCCCCGCCGCGGGGGCAGGGGGTGAGGAAGAGACGCGCATGATGCTCTGGAGCTTTGCCCACGGCTTCGCCGATCTGTCGATCAACGGCCGGTTCTGGCCCGTCCAGGCGCGGCTCGGACGGATGCCCGGGCCGGACGAGGCATTTCCCGCACAGCGCTACGCCCCCCCGCGCGATGGCGAGGGGGGGTAGGGGTCAGTCCATCGACTTCACGATGTCCTCGCAGACCTTCTTTGCGTCGGCGAGCAGCATCATGGTGTTGTCCATGAAGAACAGGGGGTTGTCGACGCCCGCATAGCCCGATCCCATCGAACGCTTGACGAAGAGGACGGTCTTGGCCTTTTCCACGTCGAGCACCGGCATCCCGTAGATGGGCGAGGACTTGTCGGTTTTCGCTGCCGGATTGACCACGTCGTTCGCGCCGATGATGAAGGCGACATCAGTCTGCGCGAACTCGCTGTTGATGTCCTCGAGCTCGAACACCTCGTCATACGGCACCTGCGCCTCGGCCAGCAGCACGTTCATATGGCCGGGCATGCGGCCACATGAACGTGCTGCTTGCCGAAGCCAACGTGCCGTATGACGAGGTGTTCGAGCTCGAGGACATCAACTCGGAGTTCGCGCAGGCCGACATCGCCTTCGTCATTGGCGCCAACGACGTGACCAATCCGGCTGCGGAGGACGACAAGACCTCGCCGATCTACGGCATGCCGGTGCTGCAGGTCTGCCCCCCCCGCAATAATGAAACTGTACATATGAATGGGATACGTCGGCGTCGGCGTCAGCACGACATCGCCGGGTCCGATCAAAGCCAGCGCCAAATGCGCCAACCCCTTCCTTAGAGCCGATCGTGACGATGGTCTCGGTTTCAGGATCCAGCTCGACATCGTAATTCCGCTTGTACCAACCCGTGATCGCATGCCGCAGTTTTGTAATTCCACGCGAGGCCGA
>JANNOT010000254.1:0-8431 GCA_031399375.1 Paraoceanicella sp. | reverse complement strand
GCGACGTCGGCGCCATCGGTCACGTCGCAGGCCAGCGGGATGGCGGCATTGCCAAGCTCTGCCGCGACGGCCTGCGCACCGTCCGCGTTGATGTCGAGCACGCCGACATGCGCCCCCTCCTCGACGAACCGGCGCGCAATCTCGCGCCCGAACCCCGAGGCGGCCCCCGTCACGATCGTCCGCTTGTCCTCGAGCCTGCCCATGTCCGCCCCCCCGTTTTGTGCAGCCTAGGGACCCGTCCCGGCCCCGGCAAGCGCCCGGCTTGCCTTTCGCCGCCCGATCCGCGAGTGTCCGCGTCGTTCCCGACCAGAGGCCCGCGCCATGCGCCCCATCACCATCGCCCCCTCGATCCTGTCCGCGGATTTCGCCGATTTCGGCGGCGAATGCCGGGCGCTGGCGGCGGTTGGGGCGGACTGGGTGCATGTGGACGCGATGGACGGGCATTTCGTCCCCAACCTCACCTTCGGGCCCCAGACGGTGAAGGCGATCCGCCCCCATGTGACGGGCATGCTCGACGTGCACATGATGATCGCGGCGCCCGACGCGTTCCTGGCGGCCTTTGCCGAAGCGGGGGCGGACGGGTTGACAGTGCATCCCGAGGCGACGGCGGATCTGGACCGCACGCTCGGGACGATCCGCAGCCTGGGGCGCCGCGCGGGGCTCGCGCTCAACCCCGCCACACCGGCCGAGGTGGCGGGGCGGGTGCTCGACCGGCTCGACCTCGTCTGCGTCATGACGGTCAATCCCGGCTTCGGCGGCCAGCGGTTCATGACGGAGATGCTGGCGAAGATCGCCCAGGTGCGGGTCATGATCGGGGACCGGCCGATCCGCCTTCAGGTTGATGGCGGCATCACGGTGGATACGGCGTCCGCCGCCGTCGCTGCGGGGGCGGACGTGCTCGTGGCGGGATCGGCGATGTTCCGCGGCGGGCAGGCGGCCTATGCCGGGAACCTCGCCGCCCTGCGCGCCGCGGCGGCATGATCCTCTACCCGGCCATCGACCTCAAGGACGGGGCCTGCGTGCGGCTGCTGCGCGGGGACATGGATGCCGCGACGGTCTTTTCCGCCGATCCGGCGGGGCAGGCGGCGGCCTTCGTGGCGGCCGGTTGCCGGTGGCTGCATCTCGTGGACCTGGACGGCGCGTTTGCGGGCGTTCCCGTGAACGGGGCGGCGGTCGAGACGATCGTCGCGCGGGTCGGGGTCCCGGTCCAGCTCGGGGGCGGCATCCGGGATCTGGCCATGGTGGACCGCTGGCTCGCCGCGGGGATCGCCCGGGTCATCCTGGGCACCGCGGCGGTCCGGGACCCCGACTTTGTCCGCGCCGCCGCCCGCGCCCATCCCGGGCGCATCGCCGTGGGCATCGACGCGCGGGGCGGACGGGTGGCGGTCCAGGGCTGGGCCGAGACGACCGATCTGACGGCGCTCGACCTCGCCCGGCGGTTCGAGGATGCGGGCGTCGCGGCGCTGATCTACACCGACATCGACCGCGACGGCGCGATGGCCGGACCGAACGTCGCCGCGACCGCGGCGCTGGCACGGGCCGTCACGATCCCGGTGATCGCCAGCGGGGGGGTCAGCAGCCTCGCCGACCTGATAGCGCTCCGAGACTGCGGCGCGCCGCTGGACGGCGCCATATCGGGCCGCGCGCTCTACGAAGGGGCGCTCGACCTCGCCGCGGCGCTGCGCGCGCTCGCCTGATCACTTCGTCTCGATTCCTTAGTGATTCTGACACCAAACGGGCGCAAAGCTGCGACCCTAGCGTGTGACGACAACGCACGCGTCCAACGGGGAACCAAGAGATGAACGCCCAGCACGAGCCGAGCTTCCGGCAGTCCGTCGACATCATGTTCAACCGGGCGGCGGCGCTGCTCAAGCTCTCGCCGGGGCTGGAGGAGAAGATCCGCGTCTGCAACTCCACCTACACCGTCCGCTTCGGCGTGCGGCTGCGCGGGCAGATCCACACGTTCACCGGCTACCGCTCGGTCCATTCCGAACACATGGAACCGGTGAAGGGCGGCATCCGCTATGCCCTGTCGGTCAACCAGGACGAGGTCGAGGCGCTGGCGGCGCTGATGACCTACAAATGCGCGCTGGTCGAGGCGCCCTATGGCGGCTCCAAGGGCGGGCTCTGCATCGACCCGCGCCAATGGGACGAGGAGGAGCTCGAGCACATCACCCGCCGCTTCGCGTTCGAGCTGATCAAGCGCGACCTGATCAACCCCAGCCAGAACGTCCCCGCCCCCGACATGGGGACCGGCGAGCGCGAGATGGCCTGGATCGCCGACACCTACCGGCGCATGAACACCACCGACATGAACGCCCGCGCCTGCGTGACCGGCAAGCCGCTGAATGCCGGCGGCATCGCGGGGCGGACCGAGGCGACCGGGCGCGGCATCCAGTACGCCCTGCGCGAATTCTTCCGCTACCCCGAGGATGTGGCGCGCGCCCATCTGTCGGGCGGGATCGGCGGCAAGACCGTCGTGGTTCAGGGCCTCGGCAATGTCGGCTACCACGTCGCAAAGTTCCTGTCGGAAGAGGACGGGGCCAAGATCATCGCGATCATCGAGCGCGACGGCGCGCTCGTGGACGAAGCCGGGCTGTCGGTGGAACGGGTCCGTGAGCATATCGGGGCCACCGGGGGCGTGCGCGGCTATCCCGGCGCGACCTATGTCGCCGACGGGGCGAGCGTGCTGACCCATCCCTGCGACATCCTGATCCCCGCGGCGATGGAGGGGACGATCAACCTCGCCAATGCCGGGATGATCCAGGCCCCCCTGATCATCGAGGCGGCGAACGGGCCCATCACGTCGGGCGCCGATGAGATCCTGCGGTCCAAGGGCACCGTGATCCTGCCCGATCTCTTCGCCAATGCGGGCGGCGTGACGGTCAGCTATTTCGAATGGGTCAAGAACCTCAGCCATATCCGCTTCGGCCGGATGCAGCGGCGGCAGGAGGAATCGCGCCACCAGCTCCTCGTCGACGAGCTCGAGCGGCTGGGCGAGGCGAGCAACCTGCCCGAGGGCCTGTCCCAGGGGTTCAAGGAACACTACCTGCGCGGGGCGGGCGAACTGGAGCTTGTGCGCTCCGGCCTCGAAGACACCATGCGCGCGGCCTACCAGTCGATGCGCGAGGTGTGGCACGCCCGGCCCGACGTGCCCGACCTCCGCATCGCCGCCTACCTCGTCGCCATCGACCGGGTGGCGCAGAGCTACCGCGCGCTGGGGCTGTGACGCGGGTCTAGTCGGCGGGCTGGTCCACCACCTGCTCCCCCGTCGCGACCGCGGGGGCGGGGATGTCGGGATTGTCGAAGGTCTCGGCATAAATCCCCGCGTCCCAGGGAAACCCTTGGGACGCGAGGCGATAGCCGAGATCGAAGAGCCCGCGCATGTAGGTCTGGTCGAAGAACTCGGCCGAGGGGATCGCGAAGCTGTCGGGCACATAGGCGAGCTTGATCTCGAACCCGTCGCGGCGGGCGATGGCCTCGATCTCGGCCAGGTTGCCCACCGTCTGGGACTTGATCAGGGTGGAGATGGACCGGAACGCGATGGGCAGCAGCCCGATCTCGGGCGGGTCGTATTCGGGCTGCAGCTTTGCGTTGCGCACCAGATAGAACGTCTTCTTCGCGTTGGGCAGCCCAAGCGCCGCGGCGATCCGATCCATGTTGACCTGGGCGGGATAGACGAAGATGCCCCGTGTCACGCCGCCATCCACATGCAGTTCGCCATAGGGGCGGCCGTCGATCTCCACCTCGAAATAGACCGGCGGGAATGCCCCGGGGATCGAGGCGGAGGCAAGCAGGACGTCGCGGATCAGCTGCGGCGCGTCTGGCCGCCCGGTCTTGGCGATCGCCCCGATGTCCCAGTAGACCGGGCGCTGGGCGTCGAGATTGGTCGTCCCCACGATCAGCCGCCGCCCGCGCAGGTGTTCGCGGGCAATGTCGGCCACCAGCGCGGGCGTGATCTCGTCCACCAGCATCCGGCGCAGCGGTGCGGTATCGGCCAGGGCCGGTCCCCCCAGCAGCGCCGAGAAGAACGTGAATTCGAGGATCTGGGGGGTGGAGATGTCGGTGTAGAACCGCTCCAGCGCCGGATCGTAGTCGCGGCCCAGAAACGCAAAGGGCGCGATCAGCGCCCCGGTGGAGATCCCGGTGACAAGGTCGAAGACGGGCCTGTCGCCATGGTCCGACCAGCCGCGCAGCAGCCCCGCGCCAAACGCCCCGTCCGATCCGCCGCCCGAGAGGGCGAGGATGCTGAACTCGTCCCCCGTCGGCCCCGCGGCCTGGCGCTGGTCGATCAGCTCCTGCGAGATCTCGACGAGCTCGCCCGGCGTGACGTCGCCGAAGCTGCGGATGTCGCCATAGCCTGGGATCCGGGCGGCCTCGTAATTCGGGAGCGGCGCTGGTCCCGGGACGCGCGGCAGGTAGCTGCACCCGCCCAGGGCGCAGACCAGCAGCATCGCCAAGCGTCCCGCCCCCGTCGTCATGCGCCCGGCTCTGCCAGATGCACGCGGACCTGACAAGCCTGCCGTGGGGTCAGGCGATGCCGAGCCAGCCCGGCAGATCGCGGATGCTGTCGAGCACCACCGCCGCGTGGGGGGCGAGGTCGCCATGCCCCGCGACCCCCGTCAGAACGCCGATCCCGACCGCCCCGGCCGCCCGCGCAGCATCAAGGTCGTGGCGGCTGTCGCCCACCAGCGCGACCGAGGCCGGGTCGAGCCCGGTGGCGGCGCAGAACGCGTGGACCATCCCGGGCCCCGGTTTCGCTCCGAACCCGCTGTTATAGCCCGCGACGAAGCCGAAGGCGCCCGCGGCCCCTGCCGCGGCGAGATGGGCGCGCGCCGCGCCCTCGGCATCATTGGTCGCGACCCCGATCGCGTAGCCCGCGCCCCGGAGCCGCGCGGCGAAGGCGCCCAGGTCGGTGACCGGGGCAAGCCGCGCCCGCGCGGCGGCCGCGTTCACGTGCCGCTCCAGTGCCGGGCGCGACCACCCGCGAAGCTGGGGCAGCATCAGGGCCACCACATCGGCTGACGTGCCCGCGATGACGCCGGACCGGGGGTCGAACCGCCCCGCCGCCGGGTCGAACCCAAGCGCATCGGCCAGGCTGGCCGCGCGGTCCGGCGCATCCCCCGCCAGATCGGCGATCAAGTTCCGAAAGAGCGGCGCCCAGCTGGACTGGAAGTCAAAGAGCGTGCCGTCCTTGTCAAAGAGCAGGCCCTTGATCGTCTCGCGCATCGCGGCGATGGTCCTTCGTACCCATGGTCCCCTGCGCGAGCCCGCGATGAGCCGACCCCGCCCGCTGCGCGCAGATTATGCGCACCTCGTCACCATGACCACCCGCTGGCGCGACAATGACGTCTACGGCCACATGAACAATGTGGTGTTCTACGAATACGTCGATACCGCGGTGAACCTCTGGCTGATCGAGGCGGCGGGGATGCCGGTCCCCGTGGGGCCGGTCATCGGGCTTGTCGTCGAAAGCGCCTGCACCTTTCATGCAGGCCTGGGCTTTCCCGCGCCGGTGATCGCGGGTCTGCGGGCGAGCCGGGTCGGGACGACATCGATCACCTACGAGATCGGCCTCTTCGGCGGGACGGCGGCGGAGGCGGCAGCCGAGGGCCGGTTCACCCATGTCTATGTGGACGCAGGCACCCGCCGCCCGGTGGCCCTGCCCGGGCCGCTGCGCGCCGCGGCCGAGGCACTGCGGATGCCCTGAGGGGGCTCAGCCCCAGGGCGGGGCGAGCGCCGCGACGATCCCGGGCCAATCGGGCGCCGTGATCTGCGCCTCGGGCACCGGCGGGCAGACCGCGCGCACCATCGGCGATCCCACGAAATGCACGCGACGGACCGCGGGGGCGTGGCGTGCGGCCGAGGCGTGCTGGAACGGGCTGTCGTCGATGAAGACGGCCGGGGCGGCGGCGCGGCGGGCAAGCTCGGCCAGCACCGGTCCCTTGCCGCCCGTGTTCACGATGACGGGATAGTCCATCCCGTGCGCGGCGAGGTTCGCCACCCGGGCGTCGCGGGCAAAGGCGGGCACGTTGGTCAGAACGATCACCTGCGCCGTCTCGGCAAGCGCCGCGAGGCCCGCGGCGGCCCCTGCCACCGCCGCCTGGCGGTGGGTCTCGGCCGCGACGAACCGCGCGATCAGCGCCTGTTCGGGGGTCGCGACCGCGCCCGTCGCGCGGTGGCGGATCGCACCGTCCAGCCTGTATTCGGTCAGCGACAGCTCCCACCCCAGACCCGACAGGTAGCGGGCGAGGTGTTCGGCGAAGAGAACGAGCACCTCGTCCGCGTCCACGACCGCGAGCGGTCGCCCGCGGATCATCGGCACCGCGTCGATCTGGGCGCGGACGGGCGGGGGGATCACGGGCTCATGTCCAATGGGGCACGTCGCCCCCGGGCAGCGCCGCGCGCGCGGCCATGACCTCGGCCGGGGTGCGGCGCGCATCGCTGCAGAAACCGAGCACGTCCGCATCCGAGAGAAGGAGGAAATCGAGCACGGAGGCGAGGAATTCCGGCTCCCCCGCCCGGGTGCGCAGGATGTCCGCGTCGGCACCCGACCAGCCCAGGAACGCCCCGGTCCGCTCGGGGTCGCCCAGCATCCAGGTGAGCACGCCGAGCGCCAGGGCCTCGGCCTGTTCCGTCTTCACCAGATGGTCCTTTTCCCTACGGGCGTGGCGCATGTGCAACGCTTCGTTAAGCAGTTTGGTATTCACTTCTCGTTAGGTCGGCGCCGGTTTGGCATATCGCTCCGGCGCCGCGGGCACCAGAGGGTGCGCGCCCTGGGGGGGGTCGCGGATCGTCGTCACGGGGGGCGGAGATGTCGGGTCGCATTCTGGTCGTCGATGACGTCGCAACCAACCGGGTGCTCCTGAAGGCAAAGCTTGCAACCGCCTACTACACCGTGACCCTCGCGCAGAACGGGGCGGAGGCGCTGTCGCTCGCCCAGGCCGACCCGCCGGACCTGATCCTGCTCGACGTCATGATGCCGGAGATGGACGGGTTCGAGGTGTGCCGCAGGCTCAAATCCATGCGCGAGCTCGCCCATATCCCGGTCGTCATGGTCACCTCGCTCAACACCGCCGAGGAGCGGATCCGCGGGCTGGAGGCGGGGGCGGATGATTTCCTGTCCAAGCCGCTCGTCGATCTCGCGCTCTTCGCCCGGGTGCGCAACCTGATGCGCATGAAGATCATGTTCGACGAGCTGCGCATGCGCGACGCGACCACCCAGGATCTCGGCTTCGAGCCGATCCTGCTGGACGATGACGGGGTGCCCGAGGGCGGGCACGTGCTGTTTGTCGGTGACCGGATGGCCCAGGCCGAGGGATGGGCCGCCGACATCCGCGACCGGCTGCCCGTGCGCACCAGCGCGGTGTCGGACGGGCTCTGCGCGCTGCGCCTTGCCGACCGCGACCTGCCCGATGCCATCGTGATCTCGCAGCGGGTGAACGGGGGTCAGGACGGGCGCAGGCTCGTCTCGGCCCTGCGATCGCGCGCGGACACGCGCCAGTCGGCCATCATCCTCGCCGTCGATGGCGAGGATCTGGAGGTTGCGGCCCATGTCCTCGACCTCGGGGCGAACGACTATATCCTCTGCCCGTTCGACCCGAGCGAGCTTGCCGCGCGCCTGCGCAGCCAGCTTCGGCGCAAGCGCTATTCCGAGCGCCTGCGCGCCAACGTGCGCGACGGGCTGATGATGGCGATGCGCGATCCCCTGACCGGGCTCTTCAACCGCCGCTATGCCGCCCAGCACCTGCGGGCGATCTTGGCGCGGTCGCGCGACAGCGGGCGCGCGTTTGCGACCATGATGCTCGACCTCGACCGGTTCAAGGCGGTGAACGACCGGTTCGGCCATGACGCGGGCGACGAGGTGCTGAAGGAATTCGGCCGCCGCCTGCGCGAGAACGTGCGCGGCGCGGATCTGGTCGCCCGGCTGGGCGGCGAGGAGTTCTTCGTCGCCATGCCCGACACCGATGCCGCCGCCGCGGCCCAGATCGCCGAGCGCATCCGCGCCGCCGTCGAGCAGCCGCTCTTTCGCATCGACCGGGGCGCGCGGGCGTTGCAGGTCACGGTCAGCATCGGGGTCAGCCTGGCCGATCCGGGCATCAGCGACGTGGACACGCTGCTCAAGCGCGCGGACGAGGCGCTCTACGCATCCAAGCATGCCGGGCGCAACCGCGTCACCTTCGCCGCCGCCGCCTGAGGGGCGGGCGCCGGTCGCGCCACCCCGGACGAGCGTGCTCCGCACGTCAGCCGACGCGCCGGGCGACTGGCCTGACACTGCCGCGATCGTCGCGGGGCCGATCGCCGACGCGTCGCGTCCCGGGGGCCGTGCCGGCCGGCTCAGGGGCGGTGCGGTGCGGGGAGCCGGTCTGCGAGGGTCTGGCGCGAGGCGGGGCTGAGCGCGGCGAGCACCGCCACCAGCCGCCGGTCCCCC
>JANNOT010000251.1:0-4433 GCA_031399375.1 Paraoceanicella sp. | reverse complement strand
GGCGAGGCGCTGGTGGGGCTGCTGGAGCGCAGGCTGGACGCGGTCGTCTACCGCGCGAAATTCGTGCCGACCGTCTTCGCCGCGCGCCAGTTCGTGAACCACGGGCATGTCACGGTCAACGGGCGGCGGGTCAACATCCCGTCCTACCGGGTCAAGGAAGGCGACGTGATCGAGGTCAAGACCGCCTCCAAGCAGCTCGCCCTGGTGCTCGAGGCGGCAGCGTCGGCCGAGCGCGACATCCCCCAGTACCTCGAGGTCGACC
Source organism: Paraoceanicella sp. (assembly GCA_031399375.1). Classification (GTDB taxonomy): domain Bacteria; phylum Pseudomonadota; class Alphaproteobacteria; order Rhodobacterales; family Rhodobacteraceae; genus Paroceanicella. Next base: position 4,171 of record JANNOT010000251.1, on the reverse strand, counting down.
AGTCCAAGATGGTCGCCACCTTCGTGCGCACGCCGCTGCTGTCGGACGTGCCCTATCCGGTCCAGATGGAACCGAACCTGGTGGTTGAATACTACGCCAAGAACTGAGCCTGGGCGTGCCTGATCCGCGGGGTCGGGTGCCGGGTCTACCGGCGCGGCCCGCGGGCGCCCTGGGTGCGGGCCGGGCGCCAGCGCGCGCGGCGGTCGAGGCACGCCGCCGGGGCGTCGTCGTCGGGCAGGATGAGCAGCGCATCCTCGCCCGCCGCGTCCCAGGGGTCGCCCGCCCGGTCCTGCGGCGCCTCCGCCGGTGCCGCAGAACCGGGCAGGTCGCAGTCGGGTATCTTGGTCGGGATGGGCATGGGCACGTCCTCGGCCTGTTGGGCATCGGGTGCCCGGATGACGAACGCGCCGCATGGCGGTCCTATTCCCGGACTGCGCGGTTATTGGCCCTGTCGGCGGGAAACCGCGTCGGTTAAGACGTGGCGATGTCCAGCCGCCCCACCGTGACACTTGCCCAGGCTCGTTCCCTGCCGCTCTGGCGGCAGCCGGTTGGGTTGTTGATCCTCATGGCCGCGGCGATGCCGCTTGCCTTTTCGACCTGGCAGGCGCTGCTCAACAACTTCGTGATCGAGGCGGCGGCATTCGATGGTGCGGATATCGGCTGGCTGCAATCGGTGCGCGAGGTGCCGGGGTTTCTCGCCATCGGGGTGATAGCGCTGCTGCTGGTGATGCGCGAACAGACCTTGGCCGTCGTGGCGCTGGTGATGCTCGGCGTCGCGGTGGCCCTGACGGCAAGCTTTCCGAGCTTTGGCGGCCTGCTGCTGACCACGTTCGTGAGTTCCGTTGGGTTTCACTATTACGAGACGGTGAACCAGTCGCTGCAGCTCCAGTGGCTGGGCAAGGATCGCGCGCCCGTGGTCCTGGGCTGGATCCTCGCCGCGGGGTCGGCCGCGTCGCTGGTGGCCTATGGGGCGATCGTGGTGGTCTGGCGCAACTACGACCTGCCCTTCGCCTATGCCTACTGGGTCGCGGGCGGCCTGACGGCTGCCATCGCCATCGCGGCCTGGGCGATCTACCCGCGGTTCGAGGCGCCCCATCCGCAGCTTCGCCGCATGGTCCTGCGGCGGCGCTACTGGCTCTACTACGCCATGCAGTTCCTAGGGGGCGCCCGGCGGCAGATCTTCATCGTCTTTGCGGCCTTCATGATGGTCGAGCAGTTCGGGATGAAGATCCACGAGGTCACGGCGCTCTTTCTCATCAACTATGTCGCCAACATGGCCATTGCGCCGTTTCTCGGCCGCTACATCCAGGCGGTGGGCGAGCGGACGGCGCAGGTGGTCGAGCATGCCGGGCTGACGCTCGTGTTCCTCGCCTATGCCGGGATCTACTGGTTCGACTGGGGGCTCTGGACCGCTTGCGCGCTCTACGTCATCGACCATCTCTTCTTTGCGCTCTCGATCGCCCAGAAAACCTATTTCCAGAAGATCGCGGCACCGGGCGACATCGCGCCCACCTCTGCCGTCGCGTTCACGATCAATCACATCGCGGCGGTGTTCCTGCCCGCACTCCTCGGCTATGTCTGGCTGACGGATCCGGCGTCGGTTTTCGTGCTCGCCGCCGGACTGGCGCTGGCGGCGCTGGGGCTGTCGCTGCTGATCCCGCGGCATCCGGCGCCGGGGCAGGAGACGATCTTTGCCCGCGGGCTCGCCCCGCAACTGGCGGAGTAGGCGCATGGCGGGCGAGGGCCGCTTCACCACCGGGTCCACCCTGCGCCACGTGACGGTGATGAGCCTGACGGGGTCGGTCGGCCTCAGCTTCATGTTCCTGATCGATGTCGCGACGCTCTACTGGGTCTCGTACCTGCAGGACGAGACGCTGGTGGCCGGTGTGGGCCTCGCCTGGGCGGTGCAGTTGTTCACCATCTCGTTCGGGATCGGGCTCGGCATCGCGGGGACCGCGCTCGTGGGCCGCGCGCTGGGGATGCGCGAGGGGGCGGAGGCGCGGCGGATCGCGGCCTCGGGCCTCGTGCTCGCCAGCGTGCTGATGTGCCTGATGGCGCTGATCGTGATCCTGTTCCGGGGCCCGCTCATCGACCTGACCGGTGCCGCGCCCGCGTCGGCGGCGGTGGCCAAGCGGTTCCTCCTGATCTCGGTCCCCTCGCTGCCTGCGCTTGGCATCGCGATGATGACGGGTGCCATCCTGCGGGCCGAGGGCGATGCGTTCCGCGCCATGTGGGTCACGACGCTGGCGGGGGCGGTTGCGATGGTGCTCGACCCCATCGTGATCGTCTGGGGCGGGTTCGGGGTGGACGGGGCGGCGGCGGTGCTCGCGATCTCGCGCGCGACGGCGGCGGGGCTTGGGCTCTGGTTTGTGATCCGCACAAGGCGGCTGGTGGCGCGGCCGAGCCTGCCCGACCTGCGCCGCCACATCCCGGCGTTCTTCGCCATCGCAGGGCCCGCGGTGCTGACGCAGCTTTCCACGCCGTTCGGCAACTTCATCCTGACCGGCGTCATTGCGGCCTATGGTGATGCGGCCGTGGCGGGATGGTCGGTGGTCAGCCGGGTCGCGGTCCTCGCCTTCGGCGGGATCTTCGCGCTGTCGGGGGCGATCGGGGGGATCCTCAGCCAGAACTACGGCGCGCGGCGGATGGACCGGGTGCGCTCGGCCTACCGCGATGCGCTTCTTTTCTGCGCGGCCTATGTGGGCTCGGCCTGGTTGATCCTCGCCCTGCTGACCGAGGAGGTGGTGGCGCTGTTCCATCTCCCCTCCGCGGGGGCAGAGGTGCTGCGCGCCTTTACCCATCTGGGGGCGGGCGCGTTCGTGTTCGCGGGGTTCCTGTTCGTCTCCAACGCCGCGTTCAACAACCTGCGCCGCCCGCTCTGGTCGAGCGGGTTCAACTGGCTGCGCGACGGCCTGATGATCGCGCCCCTCGCCTGGGCCATGGCCGGGGCCTATGGCGCCCCGGGCGTGGTCTATGCCCAGGGGATCGCATCGATCCTCGCCGGCGGGCTGGCGGCAACGGTCGCCTGGCGCTTCGTCGCCCGGGCCCCCGCCGCCCCGGTGCTCGCGCCCGCGTGAGCGGGGGCTTGCAAACCCCGCGCACACGGACACCTTGATGGTTCACACAGCAGGAGGACTGCGATGCTCTCGTTCCTGACCGGCAAATCCCGCGGCGTCGATGCCGCGACCGCGCTTCCCGGCCGCACCGCCGCGATCCCGACGGCAGAGACCCATTTCCTGAACGGCCGCCCGCTGAAGGGACCGTTCCCCCCCGGGTCCGAGGAGGCGGTGTTCGGCATGGGCTGCTTCTGGGGGGTGGAGCGGATGTTCTGGGGCCAGCCCGGGGTCTGGGTGACCGCCGTCGGCTATGCCGCAGGCTTTACCCCCAACCCGACCTACCGCGAGGTCTGCTCGGGCCAGACCGGGCATAACGAGGTCGTCCGCGTGGTCTACGACCCGGCCCAGACGACCTATGACGCCCTGCTGCGCGTGTTCTGGGAAAACCACGATCCGACCCAGGGGATGCGGCAGGGCAACGATTCGGGCACCCAGTACCGCTCGGGCATCTACACCGCATCGCCCGCCCAGGAGGCGGCGGCGAAGGCATCGCTGCTCGTCTACCAACCGCGTCTGACCGCGCAGGGCTACGGGACGATCACGACCGAGATCAGACCGACGGGGCCGTTCTATTTCGCCGAGGATTATCACCAGCAATACCTCGCCAAGAACCCGGGCGGCTATTGCGGCGTGGGGGGCACCGGCGTCACCTGTCCCATCGGCGTCGGTGCTTGACCTGAACCGGGCGAGGGCCCGGGGCGCGCTGACCCATGGGGCGGCGCGCCCATGACCACCTTCACCGCCTATACCACGCTGCGGGACGCGGATTACGCCGCAGCCCTGGGCGAGGCGATGGAGCGGCTCTCTCCCCACCCCCTCGGGATCGGGGTGTTCGAGGTCGAGGACGGGTCGGGAACCTGGGAGGTGTCGGGGTATTTCGACGGCGCGCCCGACGGGACCGGGCTTGCGGTGCTGGCCATGGCCCATGGCGCAGCCCCCTTCGCCGTGTCGCGGCTCGACGACCGGGACTGGGTCGCGCAGGTGCAGCGGGAACTCACCCCGGTGCGGGTCGGGCCGTTCTTCATCCACGGGCGCCACCATGGCGATCTCGTGCC
>JANNOT010000246.1:0-8065 GCA_031399375.1 Paraoceanicella sp. | reverse complement strand
GGCGGCGGATCGCATCCTCCGCGTACGCCTCGGCGTGCTTCAACCAGCTTCGCGACACCGACGACAGGTACGGATAGTCGCTGAAGAGCTGGGCCGGCGTGCGCGCCGGCGGGAGCTGGACGACCGAAATGCGGCAGCAGCGGCAGGAAAATCGGCACGAAAATGATGATGATCTCGGACCATTCCAGCGGCCAGCCCAGGATGAAGATGATGATCTGGGCGAGGATGAGGAACTGGAGCGGCGTGATGTCGAGCCCGGTGACGAACGATGTCACAAGCTGCTCGCCGCCGAGATAGCCGAACACCGAGGCGAAGGTGGCGGAGCCCACGAAGAGCCAGCAGACCATCGCCGAGGTCCGCACGGTCAGGTACACGCTCTCGCGCAGCCGCTGGAAGCTCAGCGAGCGATAGGCGAGCGCGAGCACGAGCCCCCCGAGCGCCCCGATCGCCGCCGCCTCGGACGGGGTGGCGAGCCCGAAGAGGATCGACCCCAGGACCGAGAGGATCAGGAGCGCGAGCGGCAGGAACGAGGTTGCGAGCATGAAGAGCAGCTTGCCGATGGGGACGTCCGGCATCTCCTCCTTGGTCGGGCGGGGTGCGAGGTTGGGCTGAAGGATCGAACGGATCACGACATAGGCGAGGTAGAGCCCCACGAGCGTGAGCGCGGGCAGGAGCGCCCCGGCATAGAGCCGGACGCTCGAGACGCCCGAGGTCGCGGCATAGACGATCAGCATGATCGATGGCGGGATCAGAATCCCCAGCGTGCCACCCGCGCAGATGATGCCCGAGGCGAAACTGGGATCATAGCGCGCCTTGAGCATGGCGGGCAGCGCGAGCAGCCCCATCAGCGTCACCACCGCGCCCACGATGCCCGTCGCCGTGGCAAAGAGCGCGCAGGTGACCATGGCCGCGACCCCGAGCGAGCCCGGGATCCGCTTGGTCGCCAGCGCCACGGTGTCGAAGAGACGGCCGACGATGTTCGCCCGCTCCACGATATAGCCCATGAAGAGAAACAGCGGGATCGCCGTCAGCACGTCGTTGGACATGACCGAATAGGTCTGGTTCACGAAGAGGTCGAAGATGCGGTTGTTCAGCAACCCCTCGAACCACGTCACCCCGGAGGTCAGGCTGTCGGCCCCCTCCTCCAGCCGGTTATATGCACGCCACATCCGGTCGGGATCGAAATAGGCGAAGTAGCCAAACCCGATCCCGAGCGCCATCATGGTGAAGGCGATGGGAAACCCGAGGAACACGAAGACGAGAAAGATGCCGAGCATGAACAGGGCGATCTCGGGATTGGTCACTCTTCACACTCCGTCGTCGGTTGGGCGGCACGCTGGCCAGTCATCGCAGCGTGGGCCAGGACGGGTCTAGCCCGCCCGCTTCCTTGGCCAGCACCGCATCCGTCTCCTCGACATCCTCCGCCGCCGGCGGCCAGGCCCCCTCGCGCAGGCAGATGATGCAGCGGCAGACCTGCGCGATCCCCTGGATGAAGAGCAGGATGCCCGCGGCGACCATCACCGTCTTGAACTGGTAGATCGGGATCCCGGCGGGGCTGTTGACGCTGACCTCGCCATATCCCCAGGAGCGGGAGGAATACTTCCACCCCGACAGGACCAGCGCGGTGATCCCCGGAAAGAAGAAGAAGAAGTAGAGGACCAGGTCCACCGACGCCTGGACCCGGGCGGGCCAGAGCCGGTAGACGAAATCGCCCCGCACATGCCCGCCCCGCGACAGGGTATAGGCCCCCCCCATCATGAAGAGCGTGCCATACATCATGAACGACACGTCGAGCGACCACGGCGTCGGCGCGTTGAAAACGTAGCGCACCAGCACCTCGTACCCGGTGCCGAGCGTCATCAGCATGATGAGCCAGCCGAAGGTCTTGCCGAACCAGGCGGACAGGCGGTCGGCGAAGCGGATGAAGGAAACCATCGATGCATCTCCACCGGGGAGGCCCGGGGGGACGGCGCGGACTGCGCCACCGCCCCCCGGGGGGAAGCTGATCCTCAGGCGGGGATCAGAGGTTCAGCTTGCCCGGGAAGTGGTGCTCGTAGGCGAGCGCGAGATCGGGGGCGTTCATCAGTTCGTAGAACGCCACCTGCTCGACCCAGGCCCGCTGGCTGTCCATGACCTTCTTCATGAAGGGGTCGTTCCCGAGATCGGCGATCAGCGTGTCCCAGGCGGCGATCTGGCCCGCGAGGATTTCCTTGGACGTCCGGTGCACGGTCACGCCGGCCTCGGTCTGGAGCTTGCGCAGGTCGGCCGAGTATTCCTTGAGCGCGAGCGCGGTGTTGGCGGTCGATGCCGCCTCGACCCCGTATTTCATGATGGCCTGAAGATCGGGGGCCAGATCGTCCCAGAAATCCTTGTTGAACACGAACTCGAAGGATTCCGACGCCTGGTGGTAGGACGACAGGTAGTAGTTCTTGGCTACGTCCTGGGCGCCGAACCGGCTGTCGGACGAGGGGTTGTTGAACTCGAACGCGTCGATCACGCCGCGCTCCATCGCCGGCACGATCTCGCCCCCCGGAAGCTGGGCGACCGACATGCCCATGCCCTGGAGGAGATCGGCGGCGAGACCCACGGTGCGGTATTTGAACCCCTGGATGTCGGCGATGGTGTTGACCGGCACCTTGAACCAGCCGAACGGCTGCGCAGGCATGGGGAAGCCCATGAAACCGTAGACGTTGAGCCCGAGGATGTCCTGGGTCAGTTCGCGGTAGAGATCGGCGCCGCCGCCCTGGTAGAACCAGCCGAGCATGGTCGTGGCCGATCCGCCGAACACCGGGCCGGTGCCGAAGAACGACGCGGCCTTGGACTTGCCATACCAGTAGACCGGCACGGTATGCGCGGCGTCGATGACGCCGTCATGCACCGCGTCCATGACCTGGAACGCGCCGACCACGGCGCCCGCGGGCAAGAGATCAACCTTGATCCGCCCGCCCGACATCTCCTCGACCCGGGCGATGTACTGGCGCGCGAAATCCATCCAAATGTCCGAGGCAGGCCAGGAGGACTGCATCTTGACCACGAGCGGGGCCTGGGCGAGCACCGCGGGGGCGGCGAGCACGGTGCCCGCGATGGCGCCCCCGGCGACGGCACCGCCATGCAGGAATTTTCGGCGCGTCAGCGCCGGGTTTTCGGTGTTCGACATGTCATCCTCCCAAACGGACCTACGACGCACTCTTGCCGGTGCGTGCGCGAACCTGACGCACTCGTTCCGAACGATCAACGCGTATTCCGCAGGGTGGACGAAAATTACCCATGAAATCCGGCGTTACCCATGGTCCACACCGTGGCGATGTGGGCGAACCCGGGATGCGCCACGCGAGCACGGGGTTGTCCCCCAGGCGCCGCGTGCTCGCCCCGCGGCGCCGACGTCCCACATCCCAGGTTCGAAACCGCGCTCCATCCATGGGCGAGGTCGAGCCGGGGGCCACTCGGAGGCAGCGCCGCGCATGGCGTGCAACTCGTCATGCCGACGCCGCGCCCGCGGGGGCGGGGCGTCGGGGCGCGGTCAGGGAAGGACCGGGGCGGGGGCAGGCGTGGGGGTCGTCTCGTCCTCGAAGATCGGGGGCAACGCCTCGTCCACCGCTGCCTCGCCCCGGATCAGGCGGGCGCGACGCTGGGTGTAGATCGAGCGCAGGCGGACATAGCTGTCGCCCTCGGCGTAGAGGATGTCGTTGATCAGGTCGTCATTGGCCGCGCGGGCGTCGATCGCCTCGGTCCCCGTGCGGATCAGCCCGATATTGCCCAGGAACGCACCTTCCGATCCGGCGGCCACGTAGGTCAGGGGGTCGAGCGCGTAATCGACCGGCAGCGCCCCCGTATCGCGCAGGGTGCTGGGCCCGAAGAGCGGGAGCATCAGGAACGGCCCGCTGCCGACGCCGTAGGTGGCAAGCGTCACGCCGAAATCCGTGGGCTGGCGCGGTAGCCCGATCTCGGTCGCGGGGTCGAGCACGCCCGCGCCCATCAGGACGTTGACCGTGAACCGCCCGGCGGTTTCCAGCGCACGATCGGCATTGCCCTGCAGCACGTAATTGGCGAACTCGCCCGGCAGGCTGACCGTATCGAGCGCGTTGCGCAGGAGAAGCTTCGCAAGGCCGGGCGTCACGTAGTCATACCCGCGGGCCACCGGTCCGATCACGTTGCGGTCGGCGGCGAGGTTGAAGCTGTGGATGGCGCGATTCGTCCCCTCGTAGGGGTCGCGCACCTCGGTGACGTCGGTGCCCGTGCACGCGGCCACGAGAAAAACCAGCCCTGCGGCGGCAGCGCGCAGGAGATGGGGGGCGAGGGCGGGCGTCATCGGGTCTCTCCGTTCAGGTTGCAAGTCCGGGTCGATATAGCGCATTTGACCCGGTATCGTGAGCGTGATGCTACCCAACCTTGGGTTTGACGTAAGTCACAAACACGAAGTCGGGGCGTAAACTTTCGGGAGCGCGTCGTAAAGTGCCGGATGATGACAAAAACCGGGCGGATCGGGCGGTCGAATCGTGGGCGAGGACCGTCGTGGCCGCACCGCGGCGGGCGCTGCTCGCGCTCGGGCTGGTCACGGCGCTCGCCATCGCAGCGACGGTGGGGCTGCTCCGGGTTGATTCGGACTCGAGCCGCCTCCTCTCTCCCGACCTGCCGTTCCAGGTCCGGGCCCATGGGCTGAACGCGGCGTTTCCCGACCTCAAGACCGCGATCCTTCTGGTGGTGGAGGCGCCGTCCTCGGATGCCGCGGACGCGGTCACAGGGGCGCTGACGCTCGCGCTTGCCGCGCGGCCCGAGCTGGCGGAGGTGTTCGCGCCCAGCGCCGATCCGTTCCTGATCGCCCATGGCCTGCTCTACCGCGATACCGGCGCGGTCGAGGCCGCGCTGACCGCCCTGTCGGGTGCGTCGAACCTGCTTGCCGCGCTGCGCGCGGACCAGACCGTCGACGGGTTCCTTGCCGCCGTGGACAGCGCCGGGGCGCTCGCCGCAGGGGCGTCGGCGGATACGGGCGGGCTCGACCGGCTCTACACCCAGGCGGCGGCGGTCTGGGCGGCGCGGCGGTCCGGGCAGGCCCACCCCTTCGCCTGGTCTGACACCCTGGGCGATACGCCGCCGGGCGGGGTGGTCCGGCGCGTGATCACGGTCCAGCCGCGGCTCGACCCCGCACGGCTCAGTCCCGCGCGTCCCGCGCTCGACGCGATCGAGACGGTGATCGCGGGGCTCGACCCCGCGACGGCGGCCCTGGCCCGGGTCGCGGTGACGGGCGAGCCTGCGCTGCGGGCCGAGGAACTGCGCAGCGTCACCTCGTCGATCGGGCTGTCGTTTGCCGCCTCGCTCGTGCTCGTGGGCCTCATCCTCTGGCTCGCCATGCGCTCGGCGCCGCGGGCCGGGCTGTCGGTCACGTTGCTGGTGGTCATCGTGGCGCTTGTCACGGGGTTTGCGGCGTCAGTGGGAGCGCTGAACCTGATATCGATCGCCTTCATCGTGCTGATGACGGGGATGGGCGAGGATTTCCTGGTGCATCTGCTGCTCGAGATCGAATCGCGGGCCGAGGCGGGGGCGGAGGCGGCCTCCGCCGCGGTGCAGGCGGCAGGACATCTGGGCGGCAGCATGCTGCTTGCGGCGTCCACGACCAGCGCTGCATTCTTCGCCTTTACCGCCACGGATTTCGTCGGGATGGCGCAGCTCGGCCTGATCGGCGGGGTCGGGGTGATCCTCGCCTGCGCGGTTGCGCTGACGGCGATCCCGGCGGCGATGGCGATCTGGCCCCGGCTTGCGATCCCGCGCCCCCGTCCGGTGGCGCGCGCCGGGCGCGGGCCGTCCCTGCGCGGCGTGATGCGCATCGGCGTCGCGGGGGCGGTCGTGGCGCTGATCGCTGCGGTGGTGGCACGCGAGGCGCGGTTCGATGCCGACCCGATCAACCTGCGCGATCCCGATGCACCATCCGTCATCGCGTTCCGCCAGATCGCGGCGGATCCCGGTCTGACCCCCTACCGGATGAGCGTGCTGGTCGACGGGGCGGATGCGGCGGCCCGGACGGCGGCCGCGCTGCAGGCGGTGCCCGAGGTCGCCCGGGCGGTCTGGATCGGCGACCTGGTGCCGGGGGATCAGGCGGCCAAGCTCGACCTGATCGATCTCGCCTATCCCTCGCTCGAGTATGCCGTCTCGGGCGTGCCGGTGACGCTCGAGGCGCCGTTGCCACCCGACGCGGTGCGCGCCCGTCTCCTCGCACGGCTCACGGTACCGGGGGCGAGCGCCGCGGCGCAGGCGTTCGGGACAGAGCTTGCCCGCGGCGACCCGGCGGGGGTGGAGGGCGACCTCTTCACGTTCTTCCCTGCCTTCGTCGCACGGATCGGCGCGTCCCTGGGGGCGGGCGAGGTCACGCGCGACGCGCTGCCCAGCCCGCTCGCCGCCCGGTTCGTCGCCGCGGACGGGCGGCTCCGGGTCGATGTGACCCCCTCGGGGGACATGGGCGAGCCGGCCGAGATGGCGCGCTTCGTCGCCGCGGTTGCGGCGGTCGCGCCGGGGGCCGCGGGCGCGCCGGACCAGATCGTGGGGGCGGCGCGAGCCGTGGGCGGGGCGATGATCCTCGCCACCACGCTCGCCGCGATCGCCGCGGGACTGCTCGTCTGGATCGCGACGCGGCGGGGGATCGAACTGGTGGCCGTGATGGTCCCGCTCGTCGCCGCAGCGGCGATCACCGCGGCGTTCAGCGTTCTGGCAGGCGTGCCGTTCAACTATGCCAACATCATCGTGGCCCCGCTCCTGATCGGGCTCGGGGTCAACAGCGGCATCTACCTGGCCCATGCCGGGCGGGCCGGAGCCGCGGCCGCGTTCGAGAGCGTGGCGCCGCAGTCGATCCTGTTCAGCGTGGCGACGACCATCGCGGCCTTCGGGACGCTCGGCTTTTCGGACCATCGCGGGACGGCGAGCATGGGCATCCTGCTGACCGTCGCCCTGACCGCGACGCTCGTCGCATCCTTCACCCTGACCCCGGCGATCCTCGCGCTCGGCGCGCGGGTCCGTCGCCCGGGTCGGGCCCACCCTGGCTGAGAGACCCCCATGCGCGCCATTGCCGCCCTTATGCTCGCCCTCTTCCTGTCCCCCGCCGCCGCGGCCACGCCCGAGGAGGCGGCGCGCGCGGCGGTGGAGACGCTGGTGCAGGCCACCCATGCGGCGCTCGCCGATCCCGGGCTTGCCCCCGCGACGCGGACCGAGCGCCTGACGGGCGCGATCACGGATGGGTTCGCGCTCGACCTCTGGCAGCGGTTCCTGCTGGGTGACGCCGCGGCGGGGTTCACGCCGGGCGAGCTCGCCCGGTTCCAGGCCGCGCTGCCCCGCTACCTCGCCGGGCTTTACGCGTCGCGCTTCGGCAAGGGGCTGGATCGCCAGCCGGAGGTGACGGGGACGCGCATGGTGCGCCGCGACATCCTGGTGGCCGCGCGCATCCCCAGGAGCGACGGGCGGGACCTGCCGGTCGAATACCGGGTGCGCGACATCCCCGGCGCGGGTGCGCGGGTGATCGACGTCATGGTGGGGGGCACGTCGTTCCTGATCCTGGAGCGTGACGAATTCGGCGCACTCCTGCGCGAGCGGGGTGTGGGGGGATTGCTGACCCATCTCGAGGCAGGCATACCTTGACCACGGGCAATTCCGGGAGAGATCGCGCATGGGCGTACCGTTCCGCCAGCAGGCCGCCGTCGCCGCCTATATCCTGCGCCAGCGGCTGAAGGGAAACCGGCGCTATCCGCTGGTCCTGATGCTGGAGCCGCTGTTTCGCTGCAACCTCGCCTGCGCGGGCTGCGGCAAGATCGACTATCCCGACCCGATCCTGAACCGCCGTCTGAGCCCGCAGGAATGTTGGGACGCCGCCGACGAATGCGGCGCGCCCATCGTGGCGATCCCGGGCGGCGAGCCCCTGATCCACCGCGAGATCGACCAGATCGTTGCGGGGCTGGTGGCGCGGAAGAAGTACGTCTCGCTCTGCACCAACGCGCTGCTGCTGGAAAAGAAGCTCCACCTCTTCACGCCGTCGCCCTACCTCTTCTTCTCGGTCCATCTGGACGGGCTGAAGGAGCACCACGAC
>JANNOT010000203.1:0-2943 GCA_031399375.1 Paraoceanicella sp. | reverse complement strand
TCCGGGTCGCCCCAATAGCCCTGCATGACCGAATAGCCGCGCGTCATGATCTCGCCCTGCACGCCGACCGGGGTGACCCGCCCCTCGGCATCCACGATCTTGACGGTCAGGTGCGGCAGGACACGGCCCACCGTCGTCACGCGCTTGTCGATCGGATCGTCCACCTCGGACATGAACGACACGGGCGAGGTTTCGGTCATGCCGTAGGCGATCGTGACCTCGGGCATATGCAGCTCGGCGTTCACCCGCTGCATCACCGCGATGGGGCAGGGCGCGCCTGCCATGATCCCGGTGCGCAGGCGTGTCAGGTCGAGGCCGAGGCGGGCTTGGACCTCCAGCATGCCCACGAACATCGTCGGCACGCCGTAGATCGCCGTCCCCCGCTCCTCGGCGGCCGCGCGCAGGGTCGCCTCGGGCTCGAAGCTTTCGGACGGGAACACCATGCACGCCCCCTGGCTGACGCAGGCGAGCGTGCCCATGACCATGCCGAAGCAGTGATAGAACGGGACCGGGATCACGATCCGGTCCGCCTCGGTCATCCGGATCTGACGCGCGACGGCGAGCGCGTTGTTGAGGATGTTGTGGTGGGTCAGGGTCGCGCCCTTCGGGCTGCCCGTGGTGCCCGAGGTGAACTGGATGTTGATGGGATCGTCGGGGTCGAGCGTGGCCGTGACCGCGTCGAGCGGGGCGGCGGTGTCCATCGCCGTCACTGCGTCGAAATTCATCATGCCCGGCGTCGTCTCTGCCCCCATCCGGATGACGAGCCGCAGGTCCGGGACGCGGGGGGCCGAGAGCCCGCCGGGCGCGCATTCGGCAAGCTCTGGCGCGAGGCGCTGGAGCATGGCGATGTAGTCCGAGGACTTGAACCGCTCCGCCGTGATCAGCGCCCGGCAGCCGACCTTGGCCAGCGCATAGGCCAGCTCCCCCTCGCGGTAGGCGGGGTTGATGTTGACGAGGATGAGCCCGAGCCGCGCGGTCGCGAACTGGGCCAGCAGCCATTCGGGGCGGTTGGGCGACCAGACGCCGATCCGTTCGCCCTTGCGCAGCCCCAGGGTGTGGAGCCCCGCGGCCAGCCGGTCGACCTCGGCCGCGAAAGCCGCGTAGGTCCAGCGGATGCCCCCCTGCCGGAACACGGCCGCCGGCTGGTCGGGTCCGGCGGCGACGGCGGCGCGCAGCGCCTGGGGGATCGTCGCCTGCACCAGGGGCGTCGTGGTGTCGCCCACCACGAGACTGCGCCCGCTCGGGCGTCGCCCGGGGGCGAAGGCGGCATCGAGAGTGGCGAGATCGGGCATGGCAGGCTCCGGCAACTGAGCCCCGAGCCTACGCCCCGCCCCCCGCCTGTCAACGTGGCTGAAGCAGCGTCGCGAGCCGTTCGAGCGCCAGCACGTAGCCCTGGATGCCGCAGCCCACGATCACCCCGTCGGCACGCTGAGAGATGTGGGACTGGTGCCGGAACGCCTCACGCCGGTGGACGTTGGAAATATGGACCTCCATCACCCGACCCTCGAAGGCATTCAGCGCATCCAGGATCGCGATGGACGTATGGGTATAGGCCCCCGCATTGATCACGATCCCCTCCACCGCGCCCCGTGCGGCCTGGATGCGGTCGATCAGCACCCCTTCATGGTTGGACTGCGCACAGGTGACGTCGAGCCGCAGCCGCTCGCCCGCCGCGAGGCAGACCGCCTCGATATCGGCGAGTGTCGCGGCCCCGTAGATCTCGGGCTGGCGTTGGCCGAGCAGGTTCAGGTTGGGGCCGTTGAGGACAAGGATCCGGGAGGTCATGATCAGGTGCCGTCCAGCGCGGGGATACGCCAGCCATAGGGCCCCGACCCGCCCTTGTCCACGTCGCTCAGTCCAGAAGTTCGCGCAGCGCCGCGTCGATGGTCGGGATGTCGCCGGGGTTCATCGGCGCCATGTGTCCCCAGTCCGACCGGATCACCCGGCATTCGGCATCGGGGATCAGCGCCGCCTCGGCCGCGGCGTCCTCGGGCGGAAAGTAGCGGTCGAGATCGACCGGCAGGATGATCGTGCGCGCGGTGATCGCGGCGAGGGCGGCGGAAAAGTCACCGTTGAAGGTTGGCGTGTCGCTGATGTCGCCCCGCTCCCACGTCCAGAGCTGGGACAGGAGGTTGTTCGCGTCGCATTTGAGAAAGAACGGCTCCCAGAACGCCTCCACGAATTCGGCCGCGTTGGCCGCGCTGAATGCCGTGTAATGCGCCAGCCGGTAGAACGGCTCGGACAGGCCCCAGCCGGCATAGATCGCCGCAAAGGCGCGCAGCCCCGCGACCGGGGGGTGGTCGTAGAACCCCTGCGCAAACGCAGGGTCAAGTTCCAGCGCCCGGCGGAGCGACAGAAGGAACACCTTGTTGTAGGGAGCCGTCCGCGCCGAGCCCGCGATGGGTGCGGCCGCGCGGACCATGTTGGGGTATTGCGACGCCCATTGATAGGTCTGGCAGGCCCCCATCGACCAGCCGGTGACGAGGCGCAGCCGCTCGATCCCCAGGACCTCGGTCACGAGCTGGTGCTGGAGCCGCACGTTGTCATGCAGCGTGATGCGCGGGAACCTCCCGCGCTCTGCCGGTGCGGGCGTGTTGGACGGCGAGGACGAAACCCCGTTGCCCAGCAGGTTGGTGAGGATGATGAAATACCGCGCGGGGTCGAGCGCACGTCCCGGACCCACCATGAATGTCTCGGTATCTCCATCGGTCCCGGTGTACCAGGACGGCACGAGCACCGCATTGTCGCGCGCCGCATTCAGGGTGCCGAGCGTCCGGTAGCCGAGCCGCGCAAGGGCAAGCATCCCCCCCTTCTGAAGCGGGACGTTCGCAACCTCCAGAAACTCCAGCCCCGCCATCTCCTGTTCCCCCGTCAGATCATCGGCGCACGCCCGACCCGTTGACGCTAGAGGGTTGGGATGCGGCGGGCAACCGCGATGGGACA
>JANNOT010000129.1:0-14517 GCA_031399375.1 Paraoceanicella sp. | reverse complement strand
GTGCCCGACCATTTGCCGAACAGCACGCGATCGCCGGCCTTCACGGCCATCGGGATCAGCTCGCCGTCCTCGTCGCGCGCACCGGCGCCGACCGCGATGATCTCGCCCTCGGCGGGCTTTTCCTTGGCGGTGTCGGGGATGATCAGGCCGCCCTTGGTCTTTTCTTCGCCTTCGATGCGGCGGACGACGACGCGGTCGTGGAGGGGGGTGAATTTCATGGACGTCGCTCCTTGGTTGCGGTTCCGTCGGGGGACCCGGCTTACGTCGCTCTCGCGCCTTGGGGGTGAGTGTTAGCACTCAATCCCCCCGAGTGCCAGTGGCGGTGGAATACCGGAATCGGCTTGCCGCTGTCAAGCCTCTGTTCCATGTCAGGAGGGACCAAGGAGGACCGGATGCGCCGATCGCTCATGACCCTCGCGCTCATGCTCGCCCCCGCCTGCGTCGCGGCGCAGGAGGGGTGCGGCGGCACGGATCTGCTGCCCGGACTGATCGCGGGCGCACCAGAGATCGGGGTCCAACTCGATGCCGCGGCGGATGTCCCCTATGCGCGGGGGCGGTTCTGGCGGATCGAGAAGGACGGGCGTGTCAGCCACGCCTTCGGCACTTTTCACGCCCCCGACCCTGCGATCGCCACCCTGCCCAAGGACGCTTCCGCCGCGCTGGTCGCCTCGCGCGTTGTGATCGTCGAGGTCTCGCCTGCGGAAAAGGCAGCGGGCGAGGCGGCGCTGATGGCCGATCCGCTGCGGTTCGTGGACCTGTCCGGCCCGCCGATCTCCACCCGCCTCGCACCCGCCGAGGCCGAGGCGCTCGGCAAGCTTGCGGCCGAGTACGGCCTGCTGCCCCAGATGGTCCAGCAGATGCGGCCTTGGTTCCTGAACGTGCTGCTGTCGATCCCGCCCTGCCTGACGGCGAGCCTTGCGGCCGGGGCGCCCGTGCTCGACTTCGCCGTGGCCGAAACGGCGGCGGCCAGCGGGATCCCGGTTCAGGGCCTGGAGAGCGTCGAGACGGGCATCGGCATCTTCGCGAACATGCCGCCCGACGACCAGATCCTGCTCCTGCGGCTCAACATCGCCTTTGCCCATCAGGCCGAGGACGCCCTCGCCTCGGCACGGCGGCTCTATCTCGACGGCGAGGTGTTCAAGATCTGGGCGATGACCCCGGTCCTGACCCGTGCGCTGGGGCTGTCCGACGCGTACGGCCCCCTGGTGGAGCGGTTCTACCAGCGGCTGCTCGTCGAGCGGAACCGTACCTGGATGCCCAAGCTGCGCCCGGCGCTGGAAGCGGGCGGGGCCTTCATCGCCGTGGGCGCGCTGCACCTGTCGGGGCCCGATTCGCTCCAGGCCCTGCTCGCGGCCGAGGGCTACACGATCACCCGGCTCGACGACCTGTGACCCCGATCATCGCGCGGCTGGATGACCTGGCGGGGCGCTACGACGCGCTCTTCTGCGATCTCTGGGGCTGCGTGCATGACGGCATCCGCGCCTATCCCGCGGCGCTCGCCGCCCTCGACAGGTTCCGCGCGGGCGGCGGTACGGTCGTGCTCGTCACCAATTCGCCACGTCCGCGCGCCCATGTGGCCCGGCAACTCGCCGCCATGGGGGTGGAGCCGGATCGATACGACGCCATCGCATCGTCGGGGGATGCCGCGCAGGACGCGCTCGCCGCGGGGGATTTCGGGCGGCGCGTCCACCATATAGGCCCACCCCATGACCTGCCGTTCTTCACCGACCATGACGGGCGGGGTCCGATCGCGGTGGAGAGGGTGCCGCTGGCGGAGGCCGAGGGGATCGTGTGCACCGGCCTCTTCGACGACCGGACCGAGACGCCCGACGATTACCGCGCGACCATCCTGGGCGGTGTGAACCGGGGGCTGAAGCTCCTCTGCGCCAACCCCGACCTCTTCGTGGACCGGGGCGCTGTCCGGGTCTGGTGCGCCGGGGCCATCGCCGCAGCCTATGCCGCCGCCGGGGGCGAAAGCCGGTATTTCGGCAAGCCCCACGCCCCGATCTACGACCTTGCCCGCCGCCGGCTGGCCGGCCTGCGCACGGACGACGTGGACGAGGCGCGCATCCTCTGCGTCGGCGACGGGATCGCGACCGACATCGCAGGCGGGGTGGGCGAGGGGCTCGATACCCTCTTCGTCACGGGGGGCCTCGCGGCGGAGGAGATGGGGGGCGACCCCGAGCGGCCCGATCCCGCGCGGCTCGACGCCTATCTCGCGCAGTGCAGCCTGACGGTGACCGCTGCAATCGGGCGCTTACGCTAGGGGTGTCGCAACAATGTTGCGCCACCCCGGCGTCGTTTAACGATATGTTGCGCGCATATCTTGCGTTTACCCCGCCTTTACGCTACGTGTTGCATCGCACACCAACGAGGGGGCACGGGCGATGCTCGACAACCTGCCGCGCGGCACGATCTGCATCGAGGACCTCGAGATCGGCATGCGCCGGACCCTGGAGAAGGTCGTGACCGACCGGGACATCGAGCTTTTCGCCGAGGTATCGACCGACCGGAACCCCGTTCACCTCGACGAGGCCTATGCGCAGGAGACGATCTTCGGTGGGCGGATTGCCCACGGGATGCTGACCGCAGGGCTGATCTCGGCCGTGATCGGCGAGCAACTGCCCGGACATGGCACGGTCTATCTCGGCCAGACCATGAAGTTCCTGGCCCCCGTGCGCCCCGGCGACCGGGTCGAGGCGGCGGTGGAGGTCACGGGCATCGACCATGCGCGGCGGCGGGTCACGCTTGATTGCGCCGCGCGCGTGGGCGATACCGTCGTGCTGAAGGGCGAGGCCCTCGTGCTCGCACCCAGCCGCAAGTTCGACTGAGGCGCGTCCCGGGGCCCGAGGGGTCGTTCGGGGCAGAGCCCCGGTTGGGGCAGATGCGCATCATCGGAACCGCGGAGGGGCTGTTGCCCGAGGATCGGGGTGCAGCGGTCGCCCTGGGCAATTTCGACGGCGTCCATCTGGGCCACCAGTCGGTCATCGCAGTCGCCCGCGCCGCAGCCAAGGGGGTCGGCGCCGCGCTCGGGGTCGTCACGTTCGAGCCCCACCCGCGCAGTTTCTTTGCCCCGCATGCCGCACCCTTTCGGCTGATGAACCGCGGGGCGCGCGCGCACCGGCTGGAAAAGCTCGGGGTGGACCGGCTTTACGAGCTGCCCTTCACGCCCGCGCTTGCAGCGCTGTCTCCGGATGCGTTCGCCGAGGACGTGCTGGCGCGGGGGCTCGGCGTGGCCCATGTGGTGGTGGGCGCCGATTTCCGGTATGGCCGCGGCCGGGCGGGGACGATCGCGACGCTAGCTGACGCGGGCGCGCGTCTGGGATTCGGCGTGACCGCGGCGCCCCTGGTCGGGCGGGACGGGGTCGATTTCTCCTCCACCGCCATCCGTGCGGCGCTGAGCGAGGGGCGGCCCGAGGACGCCGCACGGATCCTCGGGCACTGGCACCGGATCGAGGGGCCGGTGCTCCATGGCGACAAGCGCGGGCGCGATCTCGGCTTTCCCACCGCAAATCTGGCGCTCGACGGGCTGCATCCGCCCCGCTTCGGGGTCTATGCGGTCAGCGTGGACGTCCTGACCGGTCCCCACCAGGGGCGCCATGCCGGGGCGGCCTCGCTCGGGACGCGCCCGACCTTCGGCGAGAACCGCCCGAACCTCGAGGTTCACCTGCTCGACTTCTCAGGCGATCTCTACGGGGCAGAGTTGTCGGTCGCGCTCGTCGCATTCCTGCGGCCAGAGCTGAAGTATACCGGCATCGAGCCGCTGGTCGCCCAGATGCAGGCCGACGTCGTCGCCGCCCGGGCCGCGCTGGCCGAGGCGGCGCGGGCGTGAGGAGCCTCGGGTTCAACCTCTACTTCTACGCCCTGACCGCGGTCCTCGCCCTGGCGGGTGCCGCGGTCGCCTGGGTCGGGGCGGCGTCGCGGGTCCGCCCGATCCTGCACCTCTGGACCCGGGGCGTGCTCTGGGGGGTCCGGTGGATCCTGCGCGGGCGCGTGCAGATCCTCGGCCGCGAGAACCTGCCCCCGGACGGGCGCCCCGCGCTCCTGGTGTCCAAGCACCAGAGCGAGCTCGATGCGATCGTGCTTCTCAACCTCTTCCCGGACCTGGGCGCGGTGGCGATGCAGGAGCTCGAACGCTATCCCTTCGTCGGGCCGGTCATCCGCGCCCTCGGCTACATCCTCGTCCCCGTCTCGGGCCCGCCCGCGGGCCGGACGGCGGCGGTGGTCGAGGGGGCGCAGCGGGTCCATGCCGCGGGCCGCCCTGTCCTGATCTATCCCGAGGGAACCCTGATGTCGCTCGGCGCGCGCGAGCGCTACCGGTCCGGCGCCTGGCGGATCTATGCAGCGCTCGGCGTGCCCGCGACCCCGGTCGCGATGTCCGTCGGGGTGATCTGGCCGCGCAGGGAGTGGCGCAAGACTGCACACGCGCAGGGATCGGCCGCATTCCTGCCCCCCATTCCGGCCGGGCTGGACCAGGATGCGTTCATGGCGCGGCTTGAAGAGACCATCGAAACCGGCACCATGGCGCTGATCGCGGCCGACGCGGCGCCTGCCGTCCAGGCCGCGGCCCAGGCCCGGGCAAGGGGAGACGCCGCATGACCCGGACCGACGTCCAGCCCGACAGCGACGCGCGCGTCAGCCAGTTCGCGCTCTTCGGCCAGCGGCGCTTCCTGCCGCTTTTCGTGGTGCAGTTTCTCGGCGCCTTCAACGACCAGGTGTTCAAGACCGCCTTCGTCGCGCTGCTGACCTGGCGGCTGGCGCGCGAACAGGGCTACACCGATCTGCTCGATGTGTTCGTGCAGCTTGCCGCGGGTCTGCTCATCCTGCCCTTCGCCCTCGTGTCGCCCACCGCGGGGCAGATCGCGGACGGGATGGACAAGGCGCGGATGATGCGATGGGTGCAGCTGAGCGAGCTCTGCATCATGGGCCTTGCGGCCCTTGCGTTCCTGATGGAAAGCGTGCCGTTCCTGTTCGCGATCCTGATCGCGACCGGCGTCCAGTCCGCGTTCTTTGCCCCGATCAAGTACGCCGTTCTGCCCCGCTACCTCGCGCGCCACGAGCTTCTGGCGGGCAACGCGCTGGTGACCGCGGGCACGTTCCTCGCCATAATCGTGGGGCAGATCGTGGGGGCCAAGGTGGTGCTGACCGACGGGGGGACCTGGATCACCGGGATCCTCGTGATCGGCATTTCGGCCGCGAGCCTCACGGCATCGTTCTTCGCCCCTGCGGTCCCACCGGTCGGGCCGAAGCCGCGGGTGGACTGGGTGCTGCCGCGTGCCATGGTCCATGTCCTGCGCGACTGCGCGCGCCACCGCGAGCCGTTCTTTGCCATCCTCTGCGTGAGCTGGTTCTGGTTCGCGGGCGCGACCGTCCTCAGCTTCATTCCCACGATCACCGCCGAGACCCTGCATGGAACCGAGGATGTGGCGCTGATCCTCCTGGTGATGTTCTCGCTCGGCGTGGGCCTGGGCTCGCTGGTCTGCAACGTGGTGCTGGGGGGGCAAATCACCTACGCGACCGTCCCGTTCGGCGCGCTGGGGATCAGCCTGGGGCTGGTGCTGCTGCATCTGGGGCTCGCAGGCTACGGCGCGGGGATCGACCGGGCGGGGCCGCTCCTGTCGGGCATGGAGTTTCTCGCCCGCCCCGACGCCTGGCCCGTCCTGGGGCCGCTCCTCCTGATGTCGGGCGCGGCGGGGCTCTATGTCGTGCCGCTCAGCGTCATCTACCAGACGACGTCGCCCGAGGCGGAGCGGGCGCGCTTCGTCGCCTGCTCGAACGTGGTCGATTCGCTCTTCATGGTGGGCTCGGCCGTGCTTGCTATCGCGCTCGTCCAGGCGGGGATGAGCCGGGGGCAGGTCTTTCTCGTCGTCGCCGCGACCGGTGTGATCGTCGCCCTCGTGGTGCTGCGCCGCCATCTCGCCGGTCCCCGCCTGACGGTCCCCGCCCCGTGAGGCCGCGGTTCTGGGAGCGCCACGCCCTCGGCGACCTGACGCGCGAGGAATGGGAGGCGCTCTGCGACGGCTGCGCGAAATGCTGCGTGCTGAAGCTCGAGGACGACGAGACGGGAGAGGTCCATTACACCAACGTCACCTGCCGCCTGCTCGACCCCGCGACCTGCCGCTGTGGCCAGTATGCGCTGCGCCGGATGCTGGTGCCGTCCTGCGTGGTCATCACGCCCGAAAACGTGGACGAGGTGAAGGACTGGATGCCGTCGACCTGCGCCTACCGGCTGCTCGCGAACGGCGCCCCCCTGCCCCGCTGGCATCCGCTGCTGACCGGCGATCCGGCGTCAGTCCGCGGAGCGGGCGTGGGCCTGCCCCGGCGGACCGTGCCCGAGTGGGAGGTGGCCGAGGAGGATCTGGAGGATCACGTGATCGAGGGGGAGTTCTGATGATCTTCACATCCGACAATGCGGGGCCCGCGGCGCCCGAGGTTATGGTGGCACTGACCGCCGCCAATGCGGGCTATGCGGGGTCCTACGGCGCGGACGACGTCATGGCCCAGGTGACCGCCCGCCTGCGCGCGGTGTTCGAGGCGCCGGGGGCGGCGGTCTTTCTCGTGGCCACCGGCACGGCCGCGAACGCGCTCGCGCTGGCCACGCTCTGCCCGCCCTGGGGCACGATCTACTGCCACCGCAGCGCGCATATCCAGGACGACGAATGCGGCGCACCCGAATTCTATACCGGGGGGGCAAAGCTGACGCTGGTGGACGGCGCGCACGGGCGGATGGACCCCGCGGCCCTGGGCGAGGCGATCCGTGCGACGGCACTCGGGGGGGTGCACAATGTCCAGCGCGGCGCCCTGTCGCTGACCAACGCGACCGAGGCGGGGGCGGTCTACACCCCCGACGACATCGCCGCGCTGACGGCCCCGGCCCGGGCCGCCGGCGTGCCGGTACATCTCGACGGCGCCCGGTTTGCCAATGCGCTCGTCCGGCTCGGCTGCACCCCGGCCGAGATGACGTGGAAGGCGGGGGTCGATGCAGTGTCGTTCGGGGGCACCAAGAACGGGCTTCTGGGCGTCGAGGCGGTCATCCTCTTCGACCCTGCCCGCGCCTGGGAATTCGAGTTGCGCCGCAAGCGGGCGGGGCATCTCTTTTCCAAGCACCGCTATCTGTCCGCCCAGATGGAGGCGTATCTGGCGGATGATCTATGGCTGACGCTGGCGCGGGCGGCGAACGGGATGGCGGACCGCCTGGCCGAGGGCCTGCGGGCGCGGCAGGTGACGCTCCTGCACCCGGTGGAGGCGAACATGATGTTCGCAAGGTTCCCCCGCGCCGCCCATGCCCGGGTCCAGGCGGCGGGGGCGCGCTATTACATGATGCCCTTCGATGCCACGCTCGACGGCCCGGGCGAGGAGGACATCGCCTGCCGGCTCGTGTGCAACTGGGCAACGCGCACGGCCGACGTGGACGGGTTCCTCGACGCGCTGGCGGCCTAGGCGTTCACGTCCACGACGACCCTGCCCTGCACCTCGCCCCGCAGGATAGCGGCGCCGAGGGCGGGGAGGTCGGCGAGGGTGGCGGGGCGGATCATCGCCTCGAGCTTGCCCATGGGAAGCTCCGCGGCGATGCGGTCCCAGGCGCGGACGCGCACGGGATGGGGGCAGAGGACGGAATCGATGCCGAGCAGACTGACCCCGCGCAGCAGGAACGGGATGACCGTGGCCGGCAGCGACGACCCGCCCGCGAGGCCGACGGCGGCGACCGAGGCGCCGTAGCGCATCTGACCCAGCAGGCGCGCGAGCATCGGTCCCCCGACCGCATCGATCGCCCCCGCCCAGGTCTCGCTTTCCAGCGGGCGCTTGACGGTTTCGGCAAGCTCGGCCCGCGGCACGATGCGACTTGCGCCGAGATCGCGGAGATAGCCGTCCGCCTCCGGCCGACCGGTCACCGCCGCGACCTCGTAGCCCCGCGCCGCCAAGAGCGCCGTCGCCACCGAGCCCACGCCCCCCGCGGCGCCGGTCACGAGCACGGGCCCGTGGCCGGGAACCAGCCCGCGATCCTCGAGCGCCATCAGCGCGAGCATGGCGGTCAGCCCCGCGGTCCCGACGGCCATCGCCGACCGGGTGGAGAGGCCCGCGGGCAGCGGGACGAGCCAGTCGGCCTTCACCCGCGCCTTCTGGGAATAGCCGCCCCAATGGGCCTCGCCCACGCGCCAGCCGGTCAGGATCACCCTGTCTCCCGGAGCGTGGCGGGGGTCGTCGGAGGCCTCGACCGTGCCTGCGAAATCGATCCCCGGCACGTGGGGATAGCTGCGCACAAGGCCGCCGCCGGAGCTGAGGCAGAGCCCGTCCTTGTAGTTGAGGGTGGAGTAGTCCACCGCCACGGTGACCTCGGCCTGCGGCAGGTCCTCGAGCGTCAGCTCGCGCACCGCGGCCGTGGTCGCCCCCCCGGCATCCTTCCCTACGATCAGCGCGCGAAATCCCATCCCTACCCCCTCAAGGTGCCGCCGGTGGCCTTGGTCACCGCCGCGACGATGCGGGCCGCGACCGCCTCGATCTCGCCCTCGGTCAGCGTGGCGCTGCGCGGCTGGAGCCGGACGGTCACGGCGAGCGATTTCCGGCCCGCGCCGAGCTGCTCGGTCGCCCGCGGCCCCTCGAACACGTCGAAGACCTGCGCCCGCTCGACCAGCCCCTTGTCTGCACCGCGCGCGGCCTTCAGCACCGTCTCCGCCTCCACCCGCGCATCGACGACGAAGGCGAAGTCGCGCTCGACCGCGGGCAGGTCCGACACGCTGAGCGCGGGCCGGGTGATGCTGCGCGCCCGGGGAAACGGGATCGCGCCGAGAAAGAGGGTCATGGCCACCGCGGGCCCCTTCACGTCGAAGGCATCGAGGATACGGGGGTGCAGCTCGCCGAACAGCGCCAGCGGGGTCCTGGGGCCGAGCGAGAGGAACGCCGCGCGGCCCGGATGCATCCAGTCGGGCAGCCCGTCGCGCACTGCCATCAGCCGGTCGACCGCAACCCCTGCGGCCGACAGCGCCGCCTCGGCATCCGCGCGGGCGTCGAACGCATCGGTCGCACGCCGGGGCGCGTGGGGATTGCGCGGGCCGCTCGCCCCGGTGCGCAGAAGACACGCCTCCTGCGCCTGCTCGCCCGGCTCACCCCCCTGGAACACCGGGCCGAGCTCGAAGAGCGCGAGCTCGGCGAACCCGCGCGCCTGGTTGCGGGCGGCGGCCGCCAGCAGGCCGGGCAGCAGGCTGGGCCGCAGATGGGTCATCTCGGACGAGATCGGGTTCTCCACCCTGACCGCCTCCGCCCCGCCGCCGAAGCGCCGGGCGGCCGGGCCGGGAATGAACGAATAGGTCACGCATTCATGCGCGCCGAGGGCCGCGAGGCTGCGCCGCACGAGCCCCTCGCGCCGCTGTCCGGCCGTCAGCGCGGGCCGGATCACCCCGGGGTCCGGCCGAGGCAGCGGCTGGCCCCGCAGATTGGCGAGCGAGGCGATGCGCGCCACCTCCTCGACCAGATCGGCCTCGCCCAGCACGTCGGGGCGCCAGGAGGGGACCGTGACCTCCATCGGTTCGCCCGGCGCCACGCTGAACCCGAGTGCGGTCAGGATGCGCACCTGCTCGTCCACGGCGATCTCCAGGCCCACGAGCTGGCGCACCCGCCCCGCGCGCAGCGAAAGCCTGCGGCCAGGGAGCGGAGCCGCCCCAGCCTCCACCACCTCCGACGCCTCGCCGCCGCAGAGATCGAGGATCATGCGGGTCCCGAGTTCCAGCCCCGGGGCCGTGAAGGCGGGGTCTACCCCCCGCTCGAACCGGTAGCGCGCGTCCGAGTTCACCCGGAGCTGGCGCCCCGTGGCCGCGGTGCGGATCGGGTCGAACCATGCGGACTCGACGATCACGTTCACCGTCGTCTCGGTGCAGCCGGACGCGAGCCCGCCCATGACGCCCCCGATCGATTCGATGCCGCCGGCATCGGCGATCACCGTCTCGCCCCCCGCGAACGTGTAGCTGCGGGTGTCGAGCGCATGCAGCGTCTCGCCGGCCCGCGCCGCCCGCACGACCAGCGCCGCCTCGACCCGGTCGGCGTCAAAGACGTGGAGCGGCCGCCCGCGGTCGAAGGTGAGGTAGTTGGTGATGTCCACGAGCGCCGAGATCGGCCGCAGCCCGATGGCCCGCAGCCGGTCCTGCAGCCATTTCGGCGACGGCCCGTTGCGCACGCCCCGGATGTGACGGGCAAGGAAATGCGGACACGGCCCCGTCGCCACCTCAGCCGCGAGGCTGACCGTGAACGGCGCGCGATAGGCCCCGCGCACCGGCACGGGCGAGCGGGTCACGAGGCGCCCGAGCCCGCGCGCGGCCAGGTCGCGCGCGATCCCCGCGACGCCGAGCGCGTCGGGCCGGTTGGGGGTGATCTTGATCTCCACCACCGGGTCGCTCAGGCCGAGCACGTCGACCAGCCACGCCCCCACGGGTGCATCCGCCGGCAGCTCCATGATGCCGCTGTGCTCGTCCGACAGTTCCAGCTCGCGCTCCGAACAGAGCATCGCCTGGGATTCCACGCCCCGGATCGTGCCGACCGACAGCGTGATCCCGGTGCCGGGGATATGGTCCCCGGGCATCGCGACCGCGACCTTGATCCCCGCGCGCGCATTGGGCGCACCACAGACGACCTGGCGCATGCCCTGGGCCGTCTCCACCCGGCAGAGCCGCAAGCGGTCGGCGTCGGGATGGGGCACGGCCTCGACGACATAGCCGACGCGAAACGCGCCGAGCCGCGCCGCCTTGTCCTCGACCCCCTCGACCTCCAGCCCCATGTCGGTCAGGGCCGCAAGGATCGCGTCCAGCGGCGCCTCCGTCTCCAGATGGTCGCGGAGCCAGGCGAGGGTGAACTTCATCGGGATGCCATCATGCTGTGCGGGACCGCGCCTTCCTTAGCAATAGATGGCGGGCGAGAGAAGGCCGGTCAGGGCAATGTCGCCCGCGCCTCGGGCGCGAGGACTCGGTCGGGGCCGAGACCGACCGAGGCCCGCATCCAGCAGGCCGCCGACGGCGCCGCGGCACGTCCATGCCGGCTGACGGGCGTCCGGGTGCCGTCGGGCAGGATCACCGCCATGCGGCGGCCGAGCCACAGCACCCCGAAGAGCCGGTCGCGCCGTGGGGTGAGGACGACATGTCCCACCATGCCCGCCCCCGTCGCAGCCGTGGCGGGCAGGCGAAGCGCCACCGCGGATCAGGAGCCGCATCGAGCGGGCAGGATCAGGTCGGCGCGGCGGTAAAGCAGGTCGGTGCTGCCGCCATCGATGCGGACGACAAAATGCCCCGCCGCATCCGCGCCCGCCGGTCGCGCAGGCCGATCACAGCGGCTCGCAGACGCCCCGTCCCCAAACCTCGCGCCACATCCCGCCGCCCTGCCGGTTAACCCACCACGGCCAAAGCCGGGCACAATGCCCGCCGCCATCGCCATTCGGCCTCACCCGGGCAGGGCCGCCTGCATCACGGGTGCGCATCGCCGTACGCGCGGGGGGTCACGCCGACAGCCCCGCCGTCAGCCCCGGCACGTCGAGCGCGCCGAAGCCGTAGTGGCGCAGCCAGCGCAGGTCGCTTTCGAAGAACGCGCGCAGGTCAGGGATGCCGTATTTCAGCATCGCGATGCGGTCGATCCCCATGCCGAAGGCAAAGCCCTGCCAGATCTCGGGGTCGATCCCCGCGGCCGCGAGGACCTTGGGATGCACCATGCCCGAGCCGAGGATCTCGAGCCAGCTCTCCCCCTCACCGATCCGGAGCTGCCCGCCGGTCCACGAGCAGCGGATGTCCACCTCGGCCGACGGCTCGGTGAACGGGAAATGCGACGCGCGAAAGCGCAGTTCCACCCCGTCGACCTCGAAGAAGGCGCGGCAGAATTCTTCGAGCACCCACTTGAGGTTCGCCATCGAGATGTCGCGGTCGACCGCGAGCCCCTCGACCTGGTGGAACATCGGCGTGTGGGTCTGGTCCATGTCCATGCGGTAGACGCGGCCCGGCGCGATCACCCGGATCGGCGCACCGCGGGCCTGCATCGCGCGCACCTGCACGGGCGAGGTATGGGTGCGCAGCACATGGGGCGGTCGCGGATCGGCCGGATCGCGGGCGAGATAGAACGTGTCCATCTCCTGGCGCGCGGGGTGTTCGGGGGCCATGTTGAGGGCATCGAAATTGTACCAGTCGCTCTCGACCTGGGGCCCTTCGGCCACGGCAAAGCCCATGTCGGCGAAGATGACCGCCACTTCCTCGGACACCTGGCTGACCGGATGGAGCGTTCCGCGCGCCGATGGCCTCGGCGCGAGGGTCAGGTCGAGCCATTCGCCATGCAGCCGCTCGGCGAGCGCTGAATCGGCAAGCCCCGCCTTCGCCCCCGCAATCGCCGCCGCCACCTCGTCCTTCAGCGCATTCAGCGCCGCCCCGGCTGCCATCCGCGCCTCGGGCGCCATGGCACCGAGGTCGCGCATCCGCAGGCTGATCTCGCCCTTCTTTCCCAGCGCGGCGACCCGCACCGCCTCCAGCGCGGCCTCGTCGCGCGCGCCCGCGATCTCGCCGAGCAGGCGCGCGCGCATCCCCCCGAGCCCGTCCGTCTGGTCCATCGCGACGCCCCTCCTGCTGGCCCCAGCCCCTATCGCCCGCGCGCTGTCTTTTCAAGCCTTCCGCCATGGCGCCGCCAGGCGAGAGGCGGGGCGATTCGGTTGCGGGTCAAGGCTGCGCAGCACCGCGCCCTGGCGCGGCCCGGCCTTGACGCGCGACCGAATAGCCCCCCCCACCCTCGTCGGGGCACCTTGAGGAGCAGCCTGCTCCTCAAGCGCTTCCCCAGCCCCTTGCCATCCCCGGCTTCACTTGCCGACGCTCGGCGCCATGGCCCACTCATACTGTGCCTGTCCAGACGCACCAGAGCAGCCCCAAGCGCCGCCGCGCCTCGCTCTCGTCCCCCAGGTCCCGCAGCACATCGACCCCCGGCCGCGCAGCGCGAAGCGTCCGCCGCGCGCGCCATCCGGCCCAGAGCGCCGGGCGTGCGGCACGCGGGGCCCGCAGGGCCTCCGCGCGCCCCTGCGCGAGCCGCGCCCGGCCTGCCGCCCCCACCGCGGCGACCGCCGAAGCCAGCTCGGGCGTCGTCCGACCCGCCTGCAGCGCCACAAGATCCACCACCCCCGTCCCCGGCATCGGCAACCGCCCCCGCGCTGCCAATGCCGGCAGCGCGCGCAGGAGCCCCGCCGCCCCCGCGGCCCAGCCGAGCGCCGTCGCTGCCCCGTCCGCTTCCGCCCCCAGCGCCCGGGCGGCGAGGGCCATGACCGCCCCGCCCGTATCGGCGAGGTACCCGTCGAGCTCCGGCGGCGTGGGGTCGCAATCGCCCGCCCGCGCGGCCAGCAGCGCTTCGAACGGCCCACGGGGCAAGGCGACCTCCGACAGGAGCCACCCCAGCGCCTGCGCCGCCGGATGCGCCGGCGGGTGCCCGGCATAGGCCGCCTCCACCGCATCCGCCCAGAACTGCACCCGCATCCGCGCCACCAGGGGCTCGCGCGATGCCCAGGGCGCGCGGGCGAGCGCGAGGTTGAAGGCATAGAGCGCGACCAGCCGCGGGCGCAGGTCGGGCGGGGCAAGGCGGACGGTCACCGCTCGGTCGGGATCCCCCACCGCGAGCTCGGCTTCGAGCTCCACCAGCCACTCCACCACCGCCTAGTTCCCCGCCACCGCGGCAAGCGCCGCAGAGCCCGTCCCGGCGAGCGCCGCAGAACGCAGCGCGGCGGCAGTCGCGCGAGGCACGAGGTCGCGCCCGGACGGCGTGGCCCCACCCCCGATTGCCGCCATCCCGCTCATTCCCCCGCCACTGGCGCGCCATCGCGGATCAGCTTCCACAGGATGGCGTCCGACAGCGCCTGGAACGAGGCATCGACGATGTTGGCCGACACGCCGACCGTGGACCAGCGCCGCCCCTGACCGTCCTCGCTGTCGATCAGCACGCGGGTCACGGCCTCGGTCCCGCCCGAAGTGATCCGCACCTTGAAGTCGGTCAGGCGCATATCGGCGATGTAGCCCTGGTAGCGGCCCAGATCCTTGACCAGCGCGCGCGACAGGGCGTTGACCGGGCCCTGGTCCGCGCCGTCCTCATCCACGCTCTCGCTGACCGACATCACCCGCTCGCCCTCGACGGCCACGACCACCACGGCCTCGGACACGGTCGCGCCCCGCCTGCGCTCCACCGTCACCCGGTAGCGCTCCACCTCGAAGAACCGCGGCAGGCGGCCGAGCTCGGCGCGGGCGAGAAGCTCGAAGGACGCCTGGGCGCCGTCATAGGCAAAGCCCGCCTCCACGCGCGCCTTCACCACCTCGAGCATGCGCCCCAGCGCGGGGTCGCCCGGCGCGACCTCGATCCCCTCCTCGGTCAGGCGCAGACGCAGGTTCGACTGCCCCGCCTGGTTGGACATCGGCACGATGCGGGCGTTACCCACCGAAGCGGGCGGCACATGCTCGTAGGTCGTCGGGTCCTTCAGGATCGCCGTGGCATGGAGCCCCGCCTTGTGGGCGAAGGCCGAGGCACCGA